>JANPIT010000514.1:0-4916 GCA_031425115.1 Opitutaceae bacterium
CGGAAAACTGAAGGGCGTCCTTCTCAGCGGCAGAACGCGCGCAACCAAGTCAGACGCTCGCTCGCGCCACGCTGCGCGTCCTGCGCCGCCACGCTGCGCGTCCCTCGCGATGACAATGCCGTCGTCCGAGGTGGGCCGTGCCCTCCGTGCGCGGCTGGCCGGCGGACGCACGCACAACCGCGCGCGGAGCGCACGGTCCACCTTCGCACAGTCCACCTTCGCGCCTCAACGCCGTGGGACTACTGCCCGCGGTTGAGGAAGCCGTCGTCCGAGGTGGGCCGTGCACCCCGTGCGCGGCTGGTCGACGGATGCACTCACGACCGCGCGCGGAGCGCACGGTCCACCTTCGCACAGTCCACCTTCGCGCCTCAACGCCGCGGGACGACTACCCGCGGTTGAGGAAGCCGCCGACCTTCGGCGCTTCCTCCACTTCTACGGCCGGAGCATGCGGATCAAAGGCGGGAAGCGCCTCGACATCGGCCAGGGCCGCAATCGCGGCCGGCAGAGCCGGCTGGTCGGCCAGTGACGAATCGGCCACCGGCGTAACCGCGACGGCTTCAACATTCGCCTGGCCCTGCACCGTCTTCGCGACGGACTGCACATAATTATTGGCTGCTTTCACGCGGCGGCGGATGTCCGCCAACGAAGCCGGGCTGCCATAGATCAAGTGCGGCAGCCCTGCGTAACGCTCGATGCTGTCCCCATCAAAGGTGCGATTCGCGATCGCGAGGGCGATCTGCGGCGCATCGATGCGCCACTGCCAGCCGAAACGGCGAGCAGTGAACGGCACCCGCACGACAATCGCCTCGCCCACGCGATGGGACTGTTGCAGCAGCAAGGGTAGCGTCGGGACCTCTGGCGCGTCGCCGCCACTGAAAAGACTGAAGCGCAGTTCCTGATCGCGCGCCGTGCTCAACACCTGTTGCAGCCGGCGATATTGCGCCGTGCCATTGCTCACCGCGCCGATGTAGAGGGGCTTGCGCAGCCGCAGCGTGACACTGGCCACGTAGCGGAAATTCCGGGCATCAATCTGGTCGGTTTGGGTGATGACCACGCCATCGGCCTGCAAGGGTTGGCGGGACGTGGAGAAGTGCGGCAGCAAGGCCTCGGGCAAACGATTCACTTGCGTCTGCAGCGCCGCTTCCGACGGCGCGGCGTAAATCAGCCGCGTCACAGTCACGTGCAGCAATGCCACCACAACCGCAACAATGCCTGCGATCCGCGCGAATTTGAGAGTGGCCCGGCGCTGAAATTCCCGACCCACGACTTCGCGCTGCATCGCCGTAATAAACGGCGCTGCGGTGTAACCCGGCTGAGCGGCTTGCGCGTTCACGGCGGCCACCGCTGCGGCCAACTCGGAGGAAATCTCGGCCGGCTTGCGTGCCGTCGTCCTGGCCGCCGCCCCGGCTGACCTTACCCGGGCCCGCCCGGATTGACCGGGCATGTCCGCCACGGGCGGCCGCGCCAAACCGCGTTCGGCATAATACTTGGCCCAAGGGTGCTGTGCGGGAGTCTCCGTCAAAACGAGGTAAAGAGAGCCCCTGTCACCCCATATCCGCAATTCCGGGTGCCGCTTAGCGAGGGAGCAGTAACGCGCAGCGTCGACTACGTAGCGCACCACACCCCGGTCGCCGACTATGGGCTCACCTTGCCGACGATGTCCCATGTCGCACGACCGCCTACGAGGGTGAACGAAAGCCCGTTGATCGTGCGGCCTTCGAGCCCCACGAGCCGGGCCGGCACTTCCAGTCTTACCCACTGGCCTGCTGCCGGGATCTCGCCGATGCGACGCCGCGAGTTCGTGCCGTCTTGCCCGTAGAGGGCGGTATTCGCACCCCAATACGCGCGGTGCTCCCAAGTGCCGTCGTTGAAACTGAGCATGATCTGAGACGGGAGGTTCGCCGGATCCAGGTAGACGTAGGCAAAGATCGTGTCGCCGGGATAGAGCGCCAACTGCGACGTGGCGTTGACGAAGAAGTGGTCGTGCAGGCCTGCCGCAATCGCCGATTGATGCACCCGCGTGCCGGCAAACGGCGTGGGATTGCTGGTCACCCAATTCCACGTGTCACCGCCCGAAGAACCAATCGTGGCGTTGGCCGGCACCGCACTATCCATCCAGATCACGGCGCCCGTGGACGAGCTGTTGTTCACCGAAATATACACGCCGCGGGACGCGCCATTCCCAGAGGGATTGCGCGCAATCACATCGACGCTGTGCGAACCGTTCGCGACCGTGCGAGAATCCCAGCTATACGTGTAAGGCGGCGCAGTCAGCCGACTCACGAGCCGGCCGCTCACCCAGAATTCCAGCGAGGCAATCCCGTTTGGATCCGAGGCGGTCGCCGAGAGCGTGACGTTTCCGGAAACGGCATCGTTTTGTGCAGGGGAAGTGAGCGTGACCACGGGCGAGGTGTTGGACGGCGTGCCGTTGCTTACGGTAATCGAGACGGGCGCCGACGTCCTCTGATTCCCAGCAGCGTCGCGCGCCACCGCGGTCAATGCATACGTGCCGTTGGCCGTGCCGGTCGTGTTCCAGGTGAGTGAATACGGCGTCGTCGCATCATCACCGATTAAAACGCTGCCGAGGTAGAACGCCACCGTCTGCACTCCCACGTTATCACTCGCGGTGGCTTGAACCACCGCACTCGTGCCGCTCACGGTGGCGCCACTCGCGGGCGACGTGAGCGCGACGCTCGGCGCCGTGGTGTCGGAGGGCGTCGTCGTGCCGGCGGTAATTTTTCCAGCCGCATCCCAAGTGACGCGGCCGTCAAAGAGGCTGAACGACATGCCCCGCAAAGCATCGGAGCCGAGGCCGACCGTGCCCACCGGCACCGTCAGCCGGGTCCACACTCCCGCCGCGGGCATATTGCCCATCCGGATACGCGAAGGCGTCCCGTTCGTGCCGTAGCCAATCAAGTCTTCGCCCCAATACGCGCGGTGCTCCCAATTATCGGCGCGCCAGCTCACCATGATCTCCCGCGGCGGATTCACGGGATCGACATAGACCCACACAAAAAGCGAGTCGCCGGGGCTGACGCCGAGCGTCGAACTGAAAGCCCAATCGAACCAGTGTTCGTGCAGTCCAACGGCCAAATTCGACGGATGCGCGCGGGTCCCCGTGCGCGGGGCGGGCGCAGCACTGATCCAGTTCCAGCCATCGCCGCCATTACCGCCGATGGAAACGCCCGCCGGCACATCGTCGTCAAACCAGATGGTTTCGGCCGCAGTGGTTGGCGCGGACGTGTTGCTGACCGTGACGGAAACGGCCGGTGCGGTGGTCGCGTTGCCCGCTGCATCCCGCGCAATCGCGGTGAGCGCGTGCGTGCCGTTGGTCGCCGTCGTCGTGTCCCACGAAACGGAGAACGGCGCGGCATTTCTCTGGCCGACCACACTTCCGTCGACGCGAAATTCGACGGAGCTGATCCCGACATTATCCGTTGCGGTAGCTGTCAACGTGACCGTGCGATCGACGATCGCGCCGTTGGAGGGAGACGTGAGCGTGACGACCGGCGCGGTCTGGTCGCCGGTGCTCGCCGTTTTTCCGGCGACATCCCACGTCGCGCGGCCGCCGAAGAGCGTGAAAGACATGCCCTGCACCGTCGACCCGCCGAGACCCACCAGCGTCGCGGGCACTTCCAAGCGGGCCCATTGCCCGGCGGCCGGCAGCGGCCCGATGTAGCGGCGGCCATTGGTGTTTTCCGTGCCGTAGGAAACAAGGTTTGCGCCCCAATACGCGCGGTGCTCCCAGTGCCCGTCATTCCAACTCAGCATGATTTGCTGGGGAGGATTCGCGGGATCGAGATAGACGTAAGCAAACAAGTTGTCGCTCGAGAAGACGCTCAAAGTCGCTGTCGCGCCGTTGAAATAATGTTCGTGCAACCCCGTCGCCACGTTTGATTGATGAAGACGCGTCGCGGAAAACGGCGCCGGGTTGGTCGTCACCCAATTCCAGCCATCGCCACCCGTGCCGCCCACGGAAGCCCCCGCGGGCACCGCGCCGTTCACCCACCCCACGCTGCCGGAGGCGCCACCATTGTTGACGGAGAAATTAACGCGCGCCGTCGCCGTGTTGCCCGCTGTATCCGTGGCGGTAGCACTGAAGACGTGCGTGCCGTTCGAGACCGTCGTGGTATTCCACTCGCTCGAGTGCTCGAGGATGCCCGTGCCATCGCCGCTGCGCGTGCTGATCACGGTGTCGTCGATTTTAAACACCAGCGTGCCAACCGCGGCGTTATCCGTGCTGCGCGCGCTGAAACGGGACCAGCCCAGCGCGGTCGCGCCATCGGCCGGCGACAAAATCGCGACGGCGGGAGGGGTCGTGTCTCCGGTCGACGCGTTGTTCACCGTGACGGTGATGCTCGTGTAATTGTGCCGCCCGTTACTCTCCATCACGTCCGCCTCCAGGACGTGCGTCCCATTCGGCACGCGCGTCGAGTCCCAGATGAAATGATAAACCTTGTTCCCGCCGGACTGCACGATGCCGGTGGGCGAGCCGTCGATCCGATACGTCACATAGAGTGAACCGCTGTCGTCCTGGGCATCGATGGAAAGCGTGACGTTGCCGGAAACCGTGGCGTTCGCCGCCGGCGCGATGATGCGAACGACGGCCGGCGTAACATCCGCCGTTTCGGTGGTCCGTCCCACCGAATCCCAGGTCACACGGCCGTCGAACGCCGCGAATCCCATGCCCACAACCGACTTGCCCTGCAAACCCAAGCTCGCCGCGGAAACCACCAAACGGGTCCACTGACCCGCCGGCGGCAGCGGTCCACGGGAGACCCGGCCCGGGGTATTTGGCTGGCCGTAATTGATCAGATCGGCGCCCCAGTAAGCGCGATGCTCCCAACTCTCGCCGTCAAAAAAGCTCAGCATGATCTCCCGCGGCGGATTGACGGGGTCGAGGTAGACCCACGCAA
>JANPIT010000515.1:0-4802 GCA_031425115.1 Opitutaceae bacterium
CACGACCCTGATGGAAGGGGAAACGTTGATCGCAGGTTTCGGTGCGAGCGGGGGCGCGAAGCCGTTGCTCCTGCGCGGGGTCGGCCCGGGGCTCGCATCGTTCGTGACTAACGTTCATCCGGATCCGCGGCTGGCGTGCTATGACAGCGCGGGCGTTCTCCGCGCTGAGAATAACGATTGGCCCGTCGCGCTCGCTGCTCGCGCCGCCGCCGTCGGTGCATTTGCCCTTGGCAGCGGTAGTCGCGACGCCGCCCTGGAGCGCGTTATCGCCGGGACGCAGACCGCACATCTCTCCGGTCCCGGGGCGGGGATCGTGCTGCTCGAAGCCTACGACCTGGAGCCGGACGGCGCGGCGCGGTTGGTAAATCTCTCCGCCCGTCAACTCGTCCGTGCCGGCCAACGCACGTTGACCGCAGGATTTGTCGTGGGTGGAGCCGGGGAAAAAGGCGTGCTCGTTCGCGGTGTCGGGCCAGCGCTGCGAGGCTTCGGTGTGGCCAACCCGCTCTCCGCGGCGCGCCTCGAAATTTTCTCCGGCACCACTCAGATTGCGGACACCGACGGGTGGGGACCGGCACTAGCCTCGGTCTTCAACACGGTGGGTGCGTTTGCGCTGCCGGTGGGCAGCGCGGATGCCGCGCTCGTGCTCCGGCTTGCTCCCGGCGCCTACACGGCGCAGCTTTCTTCGATCAACGGGGGAGGAGAAGGCCTGATCGAAATCTACGAGTTGCCGTGAGCGGACTCGCCCGGCACTGACAAAGGCGAACCGCCTCGACCCTTTTTCCCCCGTCATGCCTCCACGCCTCGCTCGCTTCTGCACCGCCGCCCTGTTCTCCGTGAGTCTTTGCGCCGGCGCCTCTCTCACGCTCCGTCAAGAGAGCGCGACGCATACGATCTCCGTCTACCGCGACGGCGTCGCCGCGCCGATCCTCACCCAAAATGCCCGGCCGGATTTCCGTCCCTATCTCCACCCGATCGTCGCTCCCGACGGCAAGGGTGTGCTCACCGAGTTCAGCCCCGGCCATCATAAACACCAGACCGGCCTCTACTGGGGACTCACGCGCGTCAACGGCCGCGATTATTTTCACAATCCCGACAACGGCTATTGGCGGCGCGTTTCCAGCGAGCCAATCATCGCGCGCGGCAACGAGGTGAAATGGTCCACCGTTTATCACCTCCTCGACGCCGCCGGACAGCCCATCATGGCCGAGACGCAGGTCTGGACCATGCGCGACAGCGGCGATCGTTATCTTCTCGATCTGGAATGGAAGGGCGAAGGGCTCATCGACCTCACCGTCGCAAAATACGAATACGGCGGGCTCTTCCTCCGCATGCCATGGCGCGCGGGGATGGAAGGCGCCGTGATCAACAGCGCCCGCCAGCGCAACGATCGCGCGAACGGTCAGCGCGCCATCTGGGCGGACGTTGGCCTCAAGGTCGAAGGCCGCACCGATCTCGCCCACATCGCGATTTTCGATCATCCGAAAAACGCCGGCTATCCCCTGACTTGGCGCGTGGATGGCCAGATGGGCGTAGGCCCGAGTCGCGCGATCTCCGGCGACTGGCAGATCGCGAAGGGCAAATCCGAAACGGTCCGCCATCAGTTCGTCATCTACACGGGCGCGCTCGACGACGTTGCCCTCACCGAAGCGTGGAAAGCCTACACCGGCGAGGCCTCGGACGGCGTGATGTGGGGCCTCGCCAAGGCCGAAGGGAGAAAGGCGGTATTTCTCACGGGCGAGCAGGCCGCGGCCAAAATGACCGTGCCTCCCGGCTTCGAGGCAAAACTCGCCGCGGCCGAGCCCATGATCACGCAGCCGATGGCGTTTTGCTGGGACGATCGCGGACGCATGTGGGTCGCCGAGAATCGTGATTTTGAAACCCGCCGTGTCGGTTTCTCCAACTCCGGCGACAGCCGGATCCTCATCCTCGAAGACACGGACGGTGATGGGAAATACGACACCCGCAAAGTCTTCCTCGAAGGCATCCCGTTTCCTGCCGCAATCGCGGTCGGCTTTGACGGCCTCTGGCTGGGCGCGCCGCCGAATCTGCTTTTCGTCCCGGATAAGAATCGCGACGACAAGGCCGACGCCGCCATCGAAGTTCGCCTCACCGGCTGGGAGATTCAGGACCGCCACGAAACCATCAACAGCCTCAACTGGGGTCCCGACGGTTGGCTGTATGGCTGCCAGGGATACGCTGTGCGCTCCGTGGTCGGCAAACCCACGGACGCCGGGCGAATCTACCAGAAGGGCGAAGCGTTCCCCGAGAAAATGCCCGTGAAGGACGGCCAGTATCTCGACGGCGGGGTCTGGCGCTATCACCCGACGAAGGACCGTTTTGAAATTGTCTCGCACGGTTTCAGTAATCCCTGGGGCCTCGATTTCGACGACCACGGCCAGATGTTCATCACCGCCTGCGTCATCCCGCATCTCTGGCATGTGATTCCCGGCGGCATCTACCACCGGCAGGGCGGCAAACACATCAACCCCTACGTCTACGACGACATCAAGACGATCGCCGATCACCGCCACCGCTCGGCCCACGGCGGCGCGCGCATCTACCTCGCCGACGAATTTCCGAAGCAGTATCGCGACCGCATTTTCATGGCCAACATCCACGAGCACGCGTTGCTCACCGACATCCTGAAGCCGAAGGGCTCCGGCTTCGTCGGTCACCACGGCGATGATACGCTGCTGGCCAACGACGCGCAGTGGGTCGGCTTCAGCGTGGAGATCGGACCCGACGGCGCGGTCTACGTGCTCGACTGGCACGACGCCGACATCTGCGGCAACGCCATCAACGACAAGGATACCGGCCGCATCTTCCGCCTCGCCCCCAAAGGACTTCCCGCGAAAACCGGCCTCAATCTCGTCGCGCAATCCGACCTCGAACTCGTGGGTCTCCTCACGCACCGCAACGATTGGTATAGCCGGCGCGCGCGCGTGATCCTCCAGCAACGTGCCGCCGAGGGCCGACTCGACGCCGGCGTGCCGACGCGACTCTGGGAATTATTTTCCAGTTCGAAAACGGCCGCGCATCAACTCCGCACACTGTGGGCGCTGCACGTCACGAAAAATCTCCCCGCCGATCGTCTACTCCCGTTGCTCGACCACGCCGAGCCCTACCTCCGCGCGTGGGCGATTCAGCTTCTCGGCGAAGATGCCGCGCCCGACTCCACTGCGCTGAAAAAATTCGCGACGATGGCCCGCGACGACAAGTCGCCCGTCGTGCGCCTCTACCTCGCGTCCGCGATGCAACGCCTGCCGCTCGCCGAGCGCTGGTCCATCGCGCAGGGCCTCGTCACGCACGCTGAAGACATCGCCGACCACAATCTGCCGAAGCTGATCTGGTTCGGCGTGGAGCCGCTCGTGCTCGCCGACACCGCGCGCGCCCTCGACCTCGCCGCGCGCAGCGCGATTCCGCTCGTCTCCCAATTCATCGCCCGCCGCGCCATCGCCGGCAAACAACTCGAAGCAGTCGTCGCCGCGCTCGCGAGCGGCACCGGTTCCGCCCGGCTCGCGTTGCTCGAGGGCCTGCGTGACGGCCTCACGTCTCTCGGTCGCCGCGAAGCCAATCCGCCGAAAAACTGGGACGCCACCGCCGCCGCACTCACCGGCGCCGGCGATGCGAAGCTCCGCGATCTCCTCCCCCAAATCAGCCAGCTCTTCGGCGATGCCAAAGCCTCCGCCGCGCAGCTCGCGACGCTGCAGGATCGCACCGCGCCGGTGGAGCGCCGTCGCGATATCCTCCACGGTTTCGCCCGCGATTCCTACGCGCCGGCGCTGCCGGTTACCATCGCACTCCTCGACGAAGTTCCCCTGCGGCGCGACGCGCTGCGGGCGCTCGCCGCGTTCGATGACGCCAGCGTCCCCCAAACCCTCCTCGCGCGTTACGCCACGTGGCCGGCCGCCGAGAAGGCGGAAGCCGTCCTCACGCTTTCCGGTCGCCGCGGCACGGCCCAGGCACTGCTCGATGCGCTCAAGAAAGAGACGATCCCGAAGCGCGATATCAGCGCTTTCGCCGCGCGCCAACTCCAGCGCGTGCTCGGGCCGGGCTTCGTCGATTTCTGGGGCCCCGTGGCCCAGCCCGACAACGACAAGCAGGCCGACATGGCGAAGTTCAAACGCATCCTCACCGACGCCGAGCTCGCCCGCGCCAACGTCGCAAATGGGCGCACCGTTTTCGAGCGCACCTGCACCGCGTGTCACACCCTCTACGGTCACGGCGGCACCATCGGCCCCGATCTCACCGGCTCCAACCGCGCCAACCTCGACTACATTCTCACCGAGATCATCAACCCGAGCGAAGTGATGCAGGAGGGTTATCACCTCGTCACCGTCACGACGCGCGACGGCCGCACGCTGGCCGGAAATCTCGCGGCCGAGGACGCCCAGCAACTCACGTTGCGTCTCATCGGTCAGGATACGGTCATCGCCAAATCGGAGATTCTCTCCCGCGAGAAATCCCCCGTCTCCATGATGCCAGAAGGCCTCCTCAAAACCCTTTCCACCGACGAAGTCCGCGACCTCATCGCCTATCTGCGCACGACGAGCCAGGTGCCGTTAGGGAAACCCTGATACACGCTGTCCGCGGCCTGCCCACGCTATGAGAAAAAATCTCCTGCACGTTTTCATGCTCTTGCTCGCGGCCGCGATTGTTGCGCCGGCCCGGGCGGACCTTACGCTCACCCGCGCAGACTACGTCGACCGCGTGCAGGCGATCTGGACGGGCCAGATCATCGCCGTGCTCGTCGCACTCGAGTTCGAACACCGCACCGCCTCGGTCACCCCCATCGACCATCT
>JANPIT010000516.1:0-2479 GCA_031425115.1 Opitutaceae bacterium
AACGTCCCGTCCGAGCTGATGATCAGCTGGTGCACCACGAACTGGGAGCACCGCGCCTACTGGGGTGCGGACAAAATCAACAGCGGCAAAAAAGACACCGCCAGCCGCTTCTACGCTGGCCCCCTCCCCGTCGCCGGCCAATGGGCCCGCCTCGAAGTCCCGGCCTCGGCCGTCGGTATCGAAGGTGCCTCCGTTCAAGGCATGAGCTTCTCGCTCTTCGACGGTCGCGCCTCTTGGGACCGCACCGGCAAATTCTCCGGCGAGAGCAGCACGTCCGTCATTCCCGCAAACACCACGACTTCGGCCGTCGCGGCGAGTGAGTTCGTCTGGATCGACGACTCAGTCCCCGCGGGCGGCGGCACCGGCGCCAGCGGCGGCGATTCCTGGAACTGGGTCACCAGCAACCCCGCGCCTTTCTCCGGCGGCAAGTCCCACCAGTCCGCCAACGTGGCCGGATTGCACGAGCACTTTTTCAACTGGGCCTCCCCCATGACCATCGCTGCCGGCGACGTCCTCTTCACCTACGTCTACCTCGATCCCGCTGCGCCGCCTTCCGAGATCATGCTCAGTTTCGTATCCGATAACTGGGAACACCGCGCTTACTGGGGTGCCGACAAGATCGCCAATGGCAAAAACGGCACCGCGAGCCGCCGCTACATCGGCGCGCTTCCGGCCGCCGGCCAGTGGGTCCGCCTCGAAGTCCCGGCCTCGGCCGTCGGTCTCGAAGGCGCCGCCGTCACCGGCATGAGCTTCAGCACGTTCGATGGTCGCGTGACCTATGACAAAACGGGCAAGGGCACGCCGGCTTCCGGCACCAGCACGCCCTCGTCGACGACCCCGACCACAACCACGCCGAGCGCTACGACCCCGGTGACAACCGCGCCTGTTGCGACGGCTCCAGTCGCCACCGCGCCGGTCGTAACGTCAGCGATCCCATCGAGTGCCACCACGCCGATCAACGCCGTGGCGGAAAACTCCGCGACGCGGATCCCACAAGTGGGTGAAAACGCGCTGCGCATCATTTCCCCGACCGTGGTCGAACTGCAGCGGATCACAACCAAGGAGCCCGACCCGGCCCCAGCGACCGACTGGAATTTCATTACCAACGGCACCTTCAACGCGCCCGCGACCTCCGAGTTCGCCGTCACGATCAACGGTTCATCCGTGGGTGTGAAGACAATCAACTTCCGCCGCCGGGTCGCCTACGCGCCGCTCTATCCCCGCGACCTGCGTATCGACAACGTCCTCATCCTTGAACTCGCCGCCCCGATCGCCGACGGCCAGACCGTCGAAGTCAAAAACCCGAGCGGCGCCCTGTGGCCCTCGAGCATGCAGTTCAAACTCGCCGCGAGTGCGCTGCGTTACAGCCCAGCGATTCACGTGAACCAGGAAGGCTACGTCCCCTCGTTCCCCAAGAAAGCCATCGTCGGTCACTACCTCGGCAACAAGGGTGAACTCGACATCACCGCGACGACCTTCTCGATCGTCAACGCCTCGACCGGCGCGCCCGTGTTCAACGGCACCCTGACCGCGCGTAAGGAAACTGGATACACCTACTCGCCGACGCCTTACCAGAAGGTCCTCCAGGCCGACTTCTCGAGCTTCACCACCCCCGGCGAATACCAGCTCCTGGTCCCCGGTCTCGGCGCCTCGTTGCCCTTCCTGATCGATGAAGGCATCGCGATGGCCTTCACCCGCACCTACGCGCTCGGCCTCTATCACCAGCGCTCGGGCGTCCCGATGGCGCTGCCCTACACCCGCTTCACGCACTCCGGCGGCCACACCGCCCCGGTCGAGATTCCCTCGCCCCAGTCGTCCTACGCCGGCACCTGGTCCGTCATCGCCGGCAAAAACACCGACGCGAAGAACAACCCGCGCCACACCGCTCCTCAGTTGCGGGATGAAGCCTCGCAGCTCTATCCCTTTATCAACAAGGGCACCGTGGCAGCCAACGGCGGCCATCACGACGCCGGTGACTACAGCAAATACACGATCAACAGCGCGCACCTGACGCACTTGCTCACCTTCTCCGCCGACTCGATCGCGGATGCGGGCTCCCTCGACAATCTCGGTCTCCCCGAGAGCGGCGACGGCATCTCCGACCTCATGCAGGAAGCGAAGATCGAGGCCGACTACATCGCCAAGCTGCAGGACGCTGACGGCGGTTTCTACTTCATCGTTTATCCCAAGAATCGGGAATACGAAAACAACGTGACGCCCGCCAACGGTGACACCCAGGTTGTCTGGCCGAAGAACACCTCCGCGACCGCCGCGTCCGTCGCCGCCCTCGCGCAGATGGCTTCTTCGCCGAAGTTCAAGGCCGCGTATCCCGCGGAATCCGCCGCCTACCTCGCGAAAGCGAAGTCCGGCTGGACCTTCCTGATGAACGCGATCGCGAAGCACGGCAAAGACGGCTCCTACCAGAAAGTCACGTTCTACGGTGACAACTACATGCACGACGACGAACTCGCCTGGGCCG
>JANPIT010000517.1:0-11954 GCA_031425115.1 Opitutaceae bacterium
AGCGTTTCAGCATCCAGAAGCCGCAGTCGGGGTGGACCCAGCGGACGCGCCCCGCGCCCACTTTCTTTTCCACCGCTTCGATCCGTGCGGCGACTTCGTCGGCGGTTTCAATGTGGTTCACTTTGATGTCGATGACGCCGACACCGAGCGTGATTTTCTTGTCGATCTGTTTCAGCGCATCGAGGTCTGCCTGCGGTCGGTGCGCAAGCTCGAGCACGAGGTGGTCCGTGTGGAGCGCGTTGAGGAAATTGAGCAGCTTCTTCCAATTCCCCTTCTGGATCGTCTGGCCGCCGTAGTTGCCGAAACAGAAATGCACGGCGCGTTCCGTGCCTTTGTCGATCGCGTCGAGCACGAGGTTCATCGAGGCAGCGGCGAGCGGGCCGTCGGCGGGATTGCCCGGAATGTTGGCCTCGTCGACTTGAATGCAGGGTGCTGGGAGCCCCGGCATCTGCGCGGCGAGGACTTCGCCCAACGCCATCGTGAGCGCGTCGAAATCGCGGTAGTGATGATCCAGCAGCGTGCGGGCCAGCATGTAAGGACTGGTAACGGTGAACTTGAACGGCCCGCCTGCGACGGAGCCTGCCCGCTGGCAGTCGGCCAGCAGGTTGAGTGATCCCTCGCCGAGGGCGCCGGTCACGACGCCCGCCGGCTTGCGGCGGAAGCCCATCGGGTGATGCCGCGAGAACTCATCCGTGGTCGACCGGCCAATCACGGAAGACATGCCGGCCATCGGGCGGATGAAATACTCGATCATGCCGTTCGTGTCGGGGTGATTGACATCGAAACGGTAGAGCTCCCCATCGGTCGGCAGGTCGATGCCGGCTTGTCGTTGAATGTCGAATACGACGCGCGTCGCATCGATCACCGCCTGCTCGCTGGGCAGGGCGGCAAGCCAGTCCGGCACCGGATAAGAACCGACCGTGGTGGTGAGGATGCGCGGAGATTTGGGGAGTTTGGCGTTGGGCATGGGAATCGAACTTGGGGAATGGAAGTTGGGAGTTAGGACAAACTTAATCTGGAAATCAGGAACTCAGGAAAAAAGGCTACGGACGGGGAGAAGTCACCGTTCTTCGATGCTTATTCCTGAGTTCCTGATTTCCAGATTGGTCGTCCAGAGCTTGTTGTTCGCCGTCAGAGATCCGGCACGGCTTTACCCTTTCTCTTTCCGCCTTTTTTCCCGCCCTTTTCCGCTTTCGAGCCGTTGCGTTCCGCGGCCTCGGCCTCGACGGCCTTCATGTAGGCTTCGCGCACCTTGGGATCGGCGCGGCCCCGGAAGACGGCGAGCATCGGGTCGTTCGTCTGCACCATCCAGGCTTCGAGTTGCTGCGTGAGCTGATCGCGCTGCGCGCGGAACTCCGGCTTCGCGATGAGATTTTCGAGGGCGTCGGCGTCCTGGTTATAATTGTAGAGTTCTTCCGGCACGCGGCGGTCAAAAAGCTTCAGGCGCTCCGCAACCTTCGGATCCGTGTTTGCGAGTGCCTGCATCCGACGGTAAGTGACGGTCCCTCTGGTTGCAGTGGCCATCACGCGTTCACCGTTCGACCACGGGTTGAAGATGTAGGCGTAGTCCTTCGTGACGATCGAGCGCATCGGGTGGCGGTTGCCGCCCGAGTTCTCGTTGTATTCGGTCACGACGAACTCGCGGTCCGCCTGGCGCTCGCCGCGCAGCACGGGGGCGAAGCTGCGACCGTCCAAGCCTTTTGGATGCGGCAGGCCCGCAATGTCGAGGACGGTGGGCAGGAAATCGACGACGGAGATCAGGTGGCGATCGTCCACCGCGCCGGCTTTGGTCACGCCCGGCCAGCGCACCATCCACGGCGTGCGCGTGCTGTGAAAATAAAGCTGTGTTTTCGCAAAGGGCAGGGGCATGCCGTGGTCGGAGAGGAAGATGATGGCGGTGCGCTCCTCCTCACCGGACTCCTTCAAGGCGCGCAGGACCTCGCCGAGACAGTCGTCGCCGCGGCGCACCGAGGAGTAATAGAGCGCGAGCTCTTCGCGGACGGCGCGGTCGTCGGGAATGAATTTCGGCACGGGCACTTCGTCCGCGGTGAAGATGCGGCTCGGCTTGTTCACTTCCGGTTGGCCGTCCTCATTCCAGAACGGCTTGTGCGGGTCCGAGATATTGATGTTCAGGCAGAATGGCTTTCCGGCCTGCTTCGCGAGCGCCATGCCGTGCTTGGCGGAAGCGTGGTAGGATGCGGCGTTCTTGGGATGGGCTTGCGAGCCGTCCGGGAGTTGGTCGAGGAGGACGTCCCAGCCGGGATAGGGTGAGTAGGGCGTGGAGTGAGAGACTTTGCCGCGAATGCCGGTGAAGTAACCGCCAGCCTTCATGAAGTCGGAGAAGGTCTGGTAGCCGGGATCCTTGATCTCATAAAAACCCTCGACGCGGTTGTTATGCGGATATTTGCCGGACGCCATCACGTTGCGCGTCGGCATGCAGTTGCCGACTTGCGAGTGGGCGTAGTTGAAACGCAATGACGTCGCCGCGAGTCGATCCATGTTCGGCGTCGTGCCTGGCAGCTTGCAGCCGTAAACACCAACGGAGTCGCAGTTCATGTCATCCATCGTGATGAAAAGGATGTTCAGGCGATCAGCGGCGTGCGCGTCGAACGCGAGCGCGAGGGCGATGAGAAGGAAGGCGGAGCGAAGGAGGCGAAAGGGGTTCATGGGGTGGGACGACACCAGCGTGTCGCGCAATGCTCCAGCCTGCAGTTTCAAAAGGTAGGGCCCGACTTCCGGGCGGATTGCGATGACGACGTGAGCAGCGAGAAAGCTGGCGCAATGACCTGCGCATATCCTGACGGCCCGCCCGGAGGTCGGGGCCCTACCAGCGGAGCAATTGAAGCGAGGACGAGGACGAGGGCGATGGAGGTGGACCGGCCGCTCCGCGGGCGGTGGATTGGGGAATGGAGCGCGGCCATGCGCGGATAAGGCCGCGCGCGGAGCGCACGGCCCATCTTCCACTTTTGCGGGCGGAGCGGACTTCAATTCCGGCATCCGAAACGCCGCCGAATTCGGCTGCAGATGGCACGAATAACAAGCCTTCGTCCATTCGTGAAATGCGGGTTTATGGGGCGGTCCGATTGCCGGAGTTGAAAGGAAAAAAGGAGCCTTGGGGGCGCCCTGAGAGGAAGGAACGTAGGGGCGGCTCAGAAGCCGAACGACATCGTCACGCTGTAGCGGCGCGGGATCGGCAGTGAGATGGTGTAAGCGACGCCGTCGCGGAGCGGGAGGACGGTGGGGCCGATCGGCTGGCCGCCTTGAACGGGCTGCGGGTCCTGGAAATCGAAGAGGTTATCGACGTTGAACTGGATGCGCCAATCGACCTTGCGACTGAGCTTCAGGCCGTAGGCGAGCATGGCATTGGCCTGCGTGTAGGCGTCGGTGTAGACAGGTTTGCCGTCAGTTGCGACGCGGTAGGTGATGAGCGCAGGCCCGCGGTATTGCGCGCCGCCGCCGAGGGTGAGGCCGTTGAACGCGCCGCTGTCGAAACGATACGTGCCGAAGAAACTGCCGGTCATTTCCCGGTCCTGAAACGGCGCGCGGCCTTCCGGAGCTTTTTCGAGCAGGAGCTGCTGCTCGAGTTGCGCAACGGCTTCGCCCACCGTCGGGCGAACGCCGGAGAAACGCACGGGATCGGTCGCGGCGCCGGGATTGCGAAGCCACTCGGCCTTGTTGGCGGCGACGTAGGCGGCGACGGTCGGCAGCAGTTTGTCGACGGTGGTCTCGGCCTGTTTGAGATTCACTGAGAAGCGGAGGCGGCGCGTGGGATTGGCGGTGACCTCGAACTCGTAGCCCTCGCTCGCGATGGAGCGGGTGTCACGGCCTTCCATGTCGATCGTCTGGCCGAGGGCGGACCAGATGCCTTCGACGTAGGTGGTGAAGACGCCGTTGATGAACGAGACCTGGTTCTCGTCGGCCGTCTTATACCAGCCGAGCGTGGCGTGCACCTTGTCTTCGAACAGGCGGAATTTCACGCCGGCGTCTTTGCCGGTGCCGCTGCGGTTGCCGACGATGGGAGAACGGCCGTTGATGCCGTAGAGCTGCGCGGCGTCTTGCGACGTGAAGTTGTCAGACTCATTATAATAGAGCGAAGCCCAGCGCGTGACGTGGCCAACGACGCCGCGGGTAAACGTGTCGCCGGGGACTTTGCGATCGGGGCCGCCGCGGCGCACGAAGCCGCTGACGGTGTTGTCGGCGGCGCGGACGAGGTCGGACGAGTAAACGCGGAGGTCATCTTTGCGCCAACCGAAGGTGGTGACGAGGCGGTCGCTGAGGAAAAAATTCTGCATCGCGAACATGCGCGTCTCCAACTTGGTCTGCTGCCAGGCCCAGTTGTTGTTCACGTAACCCGGGGTGACGGTGCGGCCCAGATTGTTGGCGAGGTTCTGCGAGCCAATGGGATCACGCAGCGGATCGCGGGCGCCGCGGTCTTGGGGGTCAGTGCTGAAGAAATCGATATAGCTGATGCGAACGATATTGTTGGCGGTATTGAGCTGGTCGGCGTTCACGCGCAGAGGCGAGACGTTGACCTCGCGGCGATCACGGATGTCGCGTTGGAAAGATTCGTCGGAAGCCATGAGCGCGAGACGGTGGCGGCCGAGCAGCGTGGTGAGGCGCGATTGGTCGCGGAGGATTTTCGAGAAATCGAGATTGTAGGAAGCGGTGGCGCGGTATTGCTCACGGAAGAATCGCATGTGGCGCTCGCTGCGATTGCCGAACGCGATCGGCCGGCCGTAATTGGGATTGAGAATCGTGCCGGTGAAAGCGCCCGCACTGTCGAATTGCGGAAGGTAGCGGTTGGCATCGACGCGGTAGCCGAGGTCGGCGAAGCCGATGGGATTGGCCCAGAGGCGCTGCTCGTATTCGGCGTTGGCCGCGATCTCGACGAAAAGATCTTCGCCGATCTGTTGCTCGATGGAGGCGCTGCCGACCTTGAAATTGGAGTCGGAGCGCGCGCCGCCGCCGGCGATGTTGGCGTTACGCGGGACGAGGGATTCGTCGAGGATGTTGGAACTGGTGTTGATTCCCGGCACAGCCGCGGGGCCGCCCGAAACGCGGAGCTGAGTATTGCCTGCAGTCCAGAGGGTGCGGCCGGCGAGGGGGCCTTGTGAAAAGAAGAGGACCGTGCCGCTCGAGATGCCGTTGGAGGTGCCGGCGGGAAGGGGTTCGCCCCAGGTCGTCGGCGTGCCGGCGGAGGGGCGGCCGGCGGTGACCCAGGCGGAGTAGCGGTCTACCGGCGTCCAAGGGCGGGCGCGGTTTTCGGAGTAGTCGGCCTTTTCGAACTCGGCCTTGATCGTCGTCTTCTTGAACGGGCGGTAGGCGAGGGCGAGATGGCCGGCCTGCTTGTCGTTGAACTCGAATTCGCGATAGCCCTGCGAGTCTTGATAGAGGAGATTGAGGCGGGCGGAGAGGTTGGACGTGAGCTTGCGGTTGACGTCGAGCGTGGCGCGGCGCTCGCCGAAGCTGCCGGCGCGGAGCTGAGTGCGGGCAAAATTCTGGCCGAAGCGGGCGACCTTGGTCTGGGTGTTGATCAGGCCGGCGGGCGAGCCTTCGCCGAAGAGGATGGCGTTGGGGCCGCGGGAGAAGTCGAGGCGCTCGGTGTTGTAGGAATCGAGGTTGAGCTGCGTGCGGAAGAGATTGCGCGAACGCTGGGCCCCTGTGATGCCGCGGATGCGGAAGCTGAAATTATTTTCGACCGAGAGGTTGCCGGTGGGCTCCACTTCCGCCGCGACGTTGAGGCCGTATTCAAGGGCCTGATTCACGTTGGTGACGCCGATGTCGTCCAGGAAGTCCTTGGTGAAGACCGAAATCGCCGCGGCGGTGTCGCGCAGGTCGGAGTTGAGGCGGCCGCCGGCGAGCGAAGCGCTCGCCACGTAGCCGGCGTCGCGGTCGGTATTCACCTCGAAGGGGGAGAGCGTGATGGGGGCGGCGCCCGAGGCCGAGCTGCCGGCCGGCGGGGTGGATTGAGCGAGCGCGGGCGCAGCGAGCGCTGCCGCGAGCAACGACAGAGCAGGGAGGCGACGGGCGCGCAGCGCCCTCCGACAGAGGGTAGTCATGGTAAGGGTTTGAGAGGTTGAACCGCCGAGGTCGGGCCGGGTGCGCTCGGTGAACCGCGAGACGCGCACGCGAAAGTCACGAGGCGTCGCAGGTGCTGCAAGGCCGATCTCGCCGCGGTGGCGAACGCTCACGGTATGCCAGCAGTCGTTGGTATTCTTGCGGAGTTCGAGACCCGCTCGTGAATTGTGTCTCGCCTGACTTCAGGCGCGCGTGTCCTCTCGGTGAGCGTCGCCCCACGTCAATCCCCTCCGCTCCATGAAACTGAAACGCTGCTGGTTGCTCCTTCCGATCCTCGCGCTCGCGTCCCAGGTGCTCGCGGCACCTGCCACCCGTCCCAACATTCTGGTCATCGTGGCCGATGACCTCGGCTGGGGCGAACTCGGCTGCCAGGGAAACCCACAGATTCCGACCCCGCACATCGACTCGTTGGCGAAGAACGGCACGCGCTTCACGAATGGCTACGTGAGTGGACCGTATTGCAGCCCGACGCGCGCGGGCCTCATGACTGGGCGCTACCAGAATCGCTACGGGCACGAATTTAATCCGGGGCCAGCGGAGCAGGCGGTGGAAAACTTCGGGCTGCCCTTGAGCGAGGCGACGCTCCCGCAACGCCTGAAAACTGCCGGCTACACCACGGGCATGTTCGGCAAGTGGCATCTCGGCTATCGGCCCGAGTTCCACCCGTTGAAACGCGGTTTCGACGAGTTCTTCGGTTTCCTGGGCGGCGCGCACAGTTATGTCGACGCCGGTGCGGACAAGGCGAACCCGATCCAACGCGGCACCACGACCGTGGACAAAGTCGACTACACGACCGAGGCGTTTGCGCGGGAAGCCGTGAGCTTCATCGAGCGCAATCGCGCCGCGCCTTGGTTCGTTTATCTGCCTTTCAACGCTGTCCACGCGCCGCTGCAAGCGCCCGAAAAATATCTCAAACGGTTCGCGGCGATCACCGATGAGAAGCGCCGCACCTTCGCGGCCATGCTATCCTCGATGGATGACGCGGTGGGCATCGTGCTCGCGAAGATCGGCGCGCTGCAATTGGAAGAAAACACCCTCGTGTTTTTCATCAGCGACAATGGCGGCCCGACGCCGAGCATCACTTCGAGCAACGGCCCGCTGCGCGGCTTCAAGTCGCAGACCTGGGAGGGCGGTATCCGCGTTGCTTGGATGGTGCAGTGGAAGGGGAAAGTGCCTGCGGGGCGCGTGGACGACCGGCCGGTGATCCAGCTCGATATCCTGCCGACCGCGCTCGCCGCGGCGGGCGTAGCGGCGAAGCCGGAGTGGAAACTCGATGGCGTGAACCTGCTACCGTTCCTCAAGGGGGAGAATAATGGCGCGCCACACGATGCGTTGTTCTGGCGCTTCGGCGCGCAGATGGCGGTGCGCATGGGGGATTGGAAACTCGTCAAAGGTCCGGGCGGCGGTGCTGGGATCGAGGAAGCCGCGCGCGCGACGCTTGTGGGTGCGGAGCTTTATAATCTGAAAGACGATATCGGCGAGAAAACGAATCTCGCGTCGGGCAATCCGGAGAAAGTCCGCGAGCTGGCCGCCGCGTGGACGAAGTGGAATGGCGAATTGATCGAGCCGAAGTGGGTGCCGGAACGCGCCGGCAAAGCGGGAAAGGGGAAGAAGAAAAAAGCGGAGTAGTCGCCGCGCGTGACTCGCGATTTCTCGGTCGCGTCCGCGTCAAGCGCGACGGGTCGGCGAGGACGTCTCGCGCCAGCGGCGAACGGTCAAAGGTTTGCTTGCTCCCTCTGGAGCGAGTTCATTTCTCCGGCATCAAGCGCAGGCTGATCTGATAAACTTCCGCGGCCTGTTCGCCCCGGATCTCTGTCGCGCGCAGGACGAGATTCCCTCGGCCTTCGGTAAGCTGCATCGAGCCGAGCGTGAGTGGCCGGAAATCTTTCAGAAACGATTCCTGCCGCGCCACGCGATCCTCTTCGTTGCGGAGCGGCGGATCCCACGCGGGTTGAATCGCCGCGGACAGCCGCGCGTTGCCGAAGCTCGCCTCCACTTTCGAGCCCGCGGGCGCCGGGCAGGCATAGTCGATCACGACCTCGTAGGTGCCCGCGGTCAGGACGTCGATGTCCCACGTCATGGTGTCATCGACACTCTTCCAGTTCGTGAAATACGTGCAGTTCGGAAACCGATTGCTGCGCTGAACGCCGCCCCCCGGCATGCCCTCGCCGGCCGGCAACAGCGTGATCGGATGCACGGAGTGGCCCACGGGAATCGGCCGCGCGTCGACCACGACCGCGCGCTGGCCCGCCGCGGCCGGTCGCGGTGCCGTCGGCGGATTGTCGCCAAACATCTCCTTGCTCCAATTCGCCACGGCCGCACGCAGCCGCGCAGCAATTTCCGGTTGAGTGGTGGCAACGTCGGATTGTTGCCCGGGATCGGCCACCAGATCGAAAAGCGCGCCGCGGTCGTCGAGCCGATGGCGTGGCGTGCGGACACCGAAGCGGCCCGCCCAACTGCTGAAAATCATGCGCTCGGGCCAGTCCCCGTTTTGGCCTAGGAGCAGCGGGGAAAGGTCGACGCCGTCGAGTGGCTTGGACCCGACGCGCGCAGCGCCCGCGAGCTGCGCGAGGGTTGGGTGCAGGTCGATCGCGCCCGCGATTTCCTTCACCGTCATGCCGGCGGCGATACGGTGCGGCCAGCGGATAAAAAGCGGCGAGCGGACGCCGCCTTCGTCGACGGAGCCCTTGCGGCCTTTCATGCCGGCGTTCCAACGCGGGGTGTTCGGACCGTTGTCAGAGAAATAAACGACGATGGTGTCGTCGGCGACGCCGAGTTTCGTGAGCTGCTCGAGGATGCGGCCCACGTTCCAGTCGAGATTCTCGTTCATCGCCAGCACTGCGCGCGTGGTGTTCACGTCTTCGCGCGCGCCCTCCGGCGCACGCTGCGTCAGTGGGGCTTCTTTCCAGCGATCCCAGTAGGCGTCCGGGACGCTAAAGGGCGAATGCGGGGTATTGAGCGCGACGTAACACAGGAACGGCCGCGTGCGATTCTCCGCCATGAACGACATCGCGTGATCGGTCAGATCGTCCGCGATGTAGCCGCGACCGCGCACGGGCTGGCCGTTGCGCTCCAGCGGCGCGTCGAAATACCAGCCCCAGTGTCCCGCCGTGAAACCGTAGAACTCGTCGAAGCCGCGCGCGTTGGGGTGGAAGGGTCCCTGGCCGCCGTTGTGCCATTTCCCGAAATGCCCGGTCGCATAGCCCGCCGCCTTGAAAGTGTCGGCGATCGTCTTTTCGGTGGGGTTCATCCGCTCGCGGCCCGAGTCGACCCCGCTGACACCGGTGCGCGGATGATAGCGGCCGGTCAAAAACTCGGCGCGGGTCGGCGCGCAGACCGGGCATACGTAAAAGCGATCGAACTTTGCACCGGCGCGGGCGAGCGAATCGAGGTTGGGCGTCCGCGCGTTGGTGTTGCCGTTGATCGCGAGGTCGGCCCAGCCCTGGTCGTCGGCGAGGAGCACGACGACGTTGGGCGCGCGCGGCGGGGTGGGGGCGTCTGAAGCCAGGCCGGCGCACGAGGCGAAAACGAGCAGGACAGCGGACGCGAATCGAAACCGCATAGGCGTCACGCGATCAATTCCTTGATCACCTGGCCGCCAAATTGGCTGAGCTGCTTGAAGCGGCCGGCGTGGTAAAACGTGAGCTTGTTGTCGTCGAGGCCGAGGAGGCGCAGGAGCGTGCAGTGGACATCGCGCACGTGATGGACGCAATCGACGGCCTTCATGCCCGTTTCGTCGGTCGCGCCGATCGTGTGGCCGGCCTTCACGCCGCCGCCGGCGAGCCACATCGTCATGGCATTGGGATTGTGGTCGCGGCCGTAGGCCGTGCCGCCGCGCACGCCGTTGTCGGGCGTGCGGCCAAACTCGCCGCACCAGACGATGAGCGTGCTGTCGAGGAGGCCGCGCTGCTTGAGATCGGTGATGAGCGCGGCGATGGGCTGATCGACGCCGCGCACAAGATTGCCATGGGCGCGTTCGATGTAGTCGTGGCTGTCCCAGGTGCCGTTGTAGAGCTGCACGAAACGCACGCCTTTTTCGACGAGCTTGCGCGCGAGGAGACATTTGCGGCCGAACGAATCGGTGGCGTCCTGGCCGATACCGTAGAGCGCCTTCGTCTTCTCGTCTTCCTTGGAGAGGTCGAGCGTCTCGGGCACCTGCATCTGCATGCGGAAGGCGAGCTCGTAGTTGTCCATGCGCGCGGCGAGCTCGTCGAAACCGGCATGTTGCGCGGCGTGCGTGGTGTTGAGTTGCGCGAGGAGATCGAGGTTCTTGCGCTGGCGCGCAGGGGTGACACCGGCGGGCGGCGTGAGGTCGAGGATGGGTGAGCCTTTCGCGCGCAGGGGCGTGCCTTGGAAACTCGCAGGCAGGTAACCGTTGCTCCAGTTGGCCGCGCCGCCCTGCGGATAGGAAACTTCCGGGAGGACGATGAAGCCGGGCAGATCCTGGTTGAGCGAACCGAGGCCGTAGTTGACCCACGCGCCGAGGCCGGGGTCGCCGCCGAAGCGGTTGCCGCAGTTCATCTGATACATCGCGGTCGGGTGGTTCACGCTGTCGACCTGGCAGCCGCGGTAGAAACAAAGATCGTCGGCGACGCGCGCGAGGTGCTCCCAGTTGGTCGCGATATCGGCACCGCTCTGGCCGGCTTTGCGGAATTGGAAGGGACTCTGCACGTAGTAGCGCTTGCCGCTCTCCATCGCGGATTTTTCCTTCCCCTCGCGCGTGAATTCCTGGAGGTGGAGTTTGGCGAGCGTGGGCTTGGGGTCGAAAGTGTCGATGTGCGAGGGGCCGCCCTCCATCATGAGGAAAATACAGTTCTTCGCCTTGGCGGGCAGATGGCCGGGCTTGGGCGCGAGCGGATTGATTTTTTCCGCGGCGCTGGCGCTGGACGACAGGAGGGCGGAGAACGCGACGCTGCCGAGACTCGCGCCGAGGCTGTAGAGAAAATCGCGACGCGTCGGCGCGTGGAGGGCGCGAGCGCCGGCGCAGGGGAAGTAGGGCGAGCTCATGGTAAAAGACGGGGAAGATTTTTGACCGCGGATTTCGCGGATGGCGCGGATAGATTGAGGTGCTCGTGAATTTATCCGCGATATCGGCGTAATCCGCGGTTAAAAAAAGTCCGGTGGTTCAGGGCGTGGATTGAGCGATACCTGTGGCGACGCGGGTTGCGCGGGCCCGTTCGGTGAGATCTGCAACGATGTCTGCGTGAGCCGCCGAGACGTCGGTGGTCTCCGAGAGGTCGACGGAGAGATCGTAGAGCTGGGGCGGATTCGCGAGATGGAGTTTCCAGCGACCTTCGCGCACGGACTCGATCCGTCGCTGATTGAGGCCGTAGAGCGAGTAGAGCGTGGTGCGCGGCGAGCGCGCGTCTTTGGCGCCGAGCAGGACGGGGGAAATGTCGTGGCCGTCGAGAGCGGGCGGTAGCGTTTTCGCGCCGGCGAGCCGCGCGAGCGTGGGGAGGATGTCGAGCGTCGAGAGAAACTCTTCGCACACGCGTGCGGCGGGGACGCGACCGGGCCACCACGCGATCAGCGGCACGCGCAGGCCGCCTTCGAACACGGTGTGCTTGGTGCCGCGGAGAGGTGCGGCGCTGCCGGGCGTGTTGCGCTCGGGGCCGTTGTCGCTGGTGAAGAGCACGAGCGTGTTCTCGGCGAGACCGAGGGCGCGGAGTTTTTCAAGAATCTGTCCCATGCTGTCGTCGAGTTCCTCCACGACATCGCCGTAGAGACCGCGGGCGGACTTGCCTTTGAAACGCGGCGACGCGTCGAACGGCAGGTGCGGCATTGCGTGGCCGAGATAGAGGAAGAAGGGTCGCGCGCGATTCGCCTCGATGAACTTCAGCGCCTCCACCGTGTAGAGCGCGGTCATCTCGGCGGGC
>JANPIT010000518.1:0-10300 GCA_031425115.1 Opitutaceae bacterium
GGCCAACATACAGCATCCACGGCGCAGCCGCGTAGCCGATTACCACGAGGCCGACGACGGTGAAGGCGAGACCCGCCATGAGCACGCGCGTTTCATCGGCGACGCGCAGCAGGCGGCGGACGATGAAACCCTGCGTGACGACCGCACAGAAGCCGAGATACCCGAGCAGAATCCCATTCTGCCTCGCCGTATACTGAAAGCGGTCCGCCGCGAGAAACGTCAGCGCCGCCTCCATCGCGACAAACGCGATGGAGAACACGAACGCCACGAGGTTGGTGCGCCGCACCGCTGGATTCGACAACCCGAGAATCGCGCTGATCGGATTGCGCAGGCGCGGCTCGATCGCGCCTGCGCGCATGGCCGGAGTGAGCGTTTCCTTAAAACGCGCGCCGATCCAGCAGAGGTTGATGAGACACAGGCCCAAGGCCAGCAGTGCCGGCACCGAAAAAGGATTCACCCCGAAACGCGCGAGTTCCGGAAAGCGTGCGGCCAAGTCGATGTGCACGGTGAGCGCGCCGAGCGTGGGCCCGGTCACGAGCCCGAGGCCGAACGCCGCGCCGACGAGACCCATCGCTTTCGAGCGCTCCTCCCGCGTGGTCACATCCGCCACCGCGGCCGTGGCCACGGAAAGGTTGCCGCTGAACCCGCCGCTCACGATGCGCGACAGCAGGAAGAGCCAGAAGGATCCGCTGCACACCCAGATCAGGTAGCCGATCGCCGTGCCGCTCACCGTGAGCAGCAACACCCCGCGCCGCCCGCGCCGATCGCTCACTGCACCCCAGAAGGGCGCGAAGATGAATTGGAGAATCGAAAAGACCGAGGCGAGGACGCCGCCGAATAGCACCGGCGCGTAGTTGGCGATGCCGAAGGTCCGCGCCAGCGCATCCGTCTGAGCCACCATCCAGCCCAGCAAACCCGTCCGCCCCTCGAGTTTCAGGTAGTATTCGAGCAAATCCGGGCCCAACGGAAAGATGATCGAGAACCCGATGAGGTCGATGTAGAGCGTGAGAAAAATGACCCCCAGCGAGAGGGGACGCTTGGGCGACGGGACGGCGGCAGAGGAGGAAGCGGAGTGAGACACGACGGGAAACTACAGACCAAAGCCATTCGGCCGCGAAACGCCAAGCACGGAGGCAGACACCTCAGGCGATTAGTAACCGGCGATCGCCGATCGCGGTCGGGGCGTTTCCCAAAACGGGTCGCTGCACTGGCTCAATCAACATTAACCAAAAGCGCCGACCCAACCGCCCTCACTTCAGCGTCGCCTGAATTTTCTTCGGCAGCTTCGCCACCACGAGATCGTAGCTCCGGCGTATCCGGCGCTCGAGTTCATCTGACGGCAGCGCGGCCAGATCTTCCAATTTCACCCAATGCCGCTTCGCGCAATACGGGGCCTGGATGATTCCATCGATCTCCGTCAACTCATCGAACTCGGCTGGCGTGCATTTGAAAATCACGCCGTCGATCACCTCCCCATCGAGCGCGATGAGGAAAAACATTTTGCCCACGACTTTGAAGACGAGGCACTCGCCCCATTGCTTCACCCAGGTCGTTTGCGGGAGCGAAAGCGCGAATTGACGAAGAGCGGGGAGGCGCATCGGCGGTTCAACGGCCGAAGGCCTGCAATTTTTTTAGCAGCGTCTGCAGCTCGAACGGTTTCGCCAAAAATCCACTCACCCCAAGCTCCGCGCACCGGGCCATCGTATCACCTTCGCTGTATCCGCTCATCACCAGGACACGCTGGTCCGGATTACGGACGCGGATCGCCCGAAGTGTTTCTTCGCCCGAAAGCCCGGGCATCGTGAGGTCGAGGAGGACGAGATCCACCGCGCCCCCCTGCGCCTCGAGGATCCGCAACCCCTCGTCGCCGCTGGCGGCCACGAAGGGCGTCATGCCGCCGCGTCGCAACACCGCCGCCAGCACGTCGCGCACCGATTCCT
Organism: Opitutaceae bacterium; assembly: GCA_031425115.1. Taxonomy (GTDB): domain Bacteria; phylum Verrucomicrobiota; class Verrucomicrobiia; order Opitutales; family Opitutaceae; genus ER46. The sequence continues at coordinate 1,941 of JANPIT010000518.1, forward strand.
CATCATCGATCACGAGCGCCGTGCCGCTCAGTCGCGGCAAGTCCGTCGGCCGCAGCGGTGCGAGCGCCACCTTCGTTGCTTGCGCCTGGAGCAGCAGCCTAAACGTCGAGCCCTGCCCGAGAGCGGTCTCGACAAAAAGCGCGCCGCGGTGGCTCTGCACAATGCCGAGGACGGCGGCAAGCCCCAGACCGCGCCCCGAAAACTTGGTGGTGAAAAATGGGTCGAAGATTCGGGCCAGCGTATCCGGCGACATCCCACACCCACTGTCCTGCACCTCGAGCCCCACGTAGAGGCCCGAGGGTAACTCGGGCTGGTGGAGCGCGGCGCAGAAATGCGCAGCGTCGACCTCGCGGACAAAGCTCGTGACGACAATCTTTCCCGGCTGGTCGCCAATCGCTTCCGCCGCGTTCAACACGAGGTTCATGACGATCTGCTGCAGCTGCGCTGGATCCGCGAGCACGGCGGGCAAGTCAGGCGCGAGCTTCAGTTCCAGCCGTGTGTTCGGCCGGATCGAAACACGGAGCAAAGTCGTGGTCGATCGCACGAGCTCACTGAGGTCGAGCGGCCGCGGACAGAGTTCCCTCCTCCCGGCATAGGCCAGCATCTGCTGGCAAAGATCCGCCGCCCGCTGGGCCGCGTTCTCAATCTGCGTCAGGCGTTCCGCGATGGGACTGCCCTCGGGCAGATCGTCACGCGCCAGCGTCGCGTTGCCCAGCATCACGGTCAGCAGATTGTTGAAATCGTGGGCAATCCCGCCCGCGAGCACGCCCAGACTTTCCAGCCGCTGCGTCTCCAATAGTTTGCGCTCGATCGCGAGTTTCTCCGCCTCCGCCGCTTTCAGCGCCGTGACGTCGATCGCCAGTCCCTCGATGAAACGGATCTCGCCGTCGTCCGCCAGCACCGGGCGACCCCGCACGAGCAGCCACCGCACCGTGCCGTCGCGCGTCCGGATTCGCGCCTCGAACTCGAACGTGGTCCGCCGCCGCACTCCGCGCGCGATCGCCCGTCGCGCCGCGCGGCGATCTTCCCGCACGGTCAGCTCTCCGGCGTCGACTTTCCCGTTGATGAAGTCGTCCGCCGCGTAACCGGACACCTGAAACATGCCGTCGCTGGCGAACAGCACCGTGAGCTGCGCATCGAACCGGCAACGGAATGCCGCCCCGGGCAGCTGGCCGAGCACCGTGCTCAACTGCCGTTCCGCCTCGCGACGATGCCGGTTGTCCTGCTCCAGCTCCGCCTGGGTGGCGCGCAACTCGGCCGTGCGCTCCGCGACTTGTTGCTCCACCAGCCGCTCGCGTCTCAGCGCTCCGAATACATACGTGCCGCCAAGTCCGGTCACCGCGATGCCCAAGGCGAGCACCAGCCAGCTCCGCATGTTGGGCTGGGCCGCGACCCACTCGGCCCGCGGCCGAAACCACAGCTCCCAGTTTCGCCCCGCATGGTTGACGGGCACACGCAGGTGCAAGGTGGAGGCAAACGTGTCGACCGCCGGCGCGTCGGCGGCCGAACTCACCCGCCGCCCTCGCGATTCGTAATGGAGGAACTCGAGCTCAGGATTGGCCGCCGACCGATCCAGGAAAAGTATTTCCAGCACGTCCTCCGCCTGATTGGTGAAGAACGACTCGATGGTCTTCGCAATGTGAAAGATTCCGAGGACGTAGCCGCGTAGCTGCTGACGACGCGCTTCCGGCGTCGTCGCCAACTCTGGTTGCGCATACACCGGCAGCTGCATGATGTAGCCCCAATCCGGCAGCGTCCCCGTGGAAAGGAGGGGCAGCCGGCCGGACGCTGCGAGCTCGCCCGTCCCGGCGATCCGTTCCAAGGCGGGCCACGTCAGACCTGATTTCAGGTCGAAGCCGAGGGCTGGCTCGTTTCCGAGCAAGGGCTCGATATACACCACCGGAAAATACTCCGGTCGATCGCCGACCCGCCCGAGGACACTGCCGGAAATCCGCTCGCGAAACTCGAAATCACCCACGCCCTCCGCGCGCTGCCGCGCCTCAAATTGCTCCCGCTGCGGGCCCGCTACGCGCTCAATCCATTCGAGCGCCCGCACGCCCGTCTGACGCTGCCGCAACTCCCGCGCGACCCCCGCAAACGTCTCGCGCTTCACCTCCGGCGAATAATGCAAAAAAGCGCGCAGCGCGTAGAGCGTGTCTTCGTGGCGTTGCAGGCCATCGGTGACGGTTTGCGCCGCCCGCTGCGCTCGCCGGACAAAATCAGCCTGCAGACGCGCCGCCTCGACCCGGCGCATGACCAGGCAGGCGACCATGCTGGCCACGAGCCCGACCACCACCAACCCGATGCCGAACGCCAGGCGTCGGGGCGCGGTGGGCCCTGGTTCCGACCGCGCGGGGTCTGGCGGCAACGGCAGCGTCATGGATGCTCAGGACAGCATCTCGCGCAGTTTGCGCTCGATCGCGTCGCGGGTGAAGGGCTTCGCCAAAAACGCGAGCGCGCCCGGTCCCTGCAGTCGCCCGAGAATATCACCTTCGCTGTAGCCGCTGATCAGGAGGACCCGCACTGCCGGACGCACGGCGCGCAATTCTTTGAGCACCTGTTCGCCGTTCATCCCGGGCATCAACAAATCCAATACGACCAGATCGAAGCCGTCCGGATCTTTCTGGAATGCCGCCACGCCCGACGCACCGTCGCCCGCAGAAGTCAGGGTCAACCCAAACGTCCGTAACATCTCCACCAATACAAAACGCACCTGCTCCTCGTCATCGATGACCAGCACGCGACCCGCGTGCCGCCAGCGCGCGCCCGGCGCCGGCTGGGCCAGCTTCGGCTGAGCCGCAACCGCCTGGCGGGCCGGTGGAAGCAAGAGCCGGAAACGCGATCCGAGCCCTGGCGCAGTCTCCACGTGCAACGCCCCATGGTGCCCGCGCACGATCCCGAGCACGGCGGCGAGCCCCAGGCCGCGCCCCGCGGATTTAGTCGTGAAAAAGGGATCGAAGATCCTCGCCAGGACTTCGGGCGTCATCCCCGCGCCAGTGTCGCGCACCTCGAAGAAAACGTAGTCTCCGCGCGACAGAGCCGCGCCAGCGACGCACTTGCTCAAGAAAGGCGAATCCGCGTGCATGACCCCGGTCGTCAGCGCGATCTCGCCACCGTCAAGCCGGGCGGTGGCGCCCATCGCGTCCGCCGCGTTCAGCACCAAATTCATCACGATCTGCCGAAGCTGCGTGGCGTCAGCCATGACCGCGGGCAGCCCCCGGGCGAGATGGAGCTTCAACGGCGCCTTCTGCGCGATGGAGACCCGCAGGAGCGGCAGCAGATCCTCCGTCAGCACCGTCAAATCGGTCGCTTCAATGACGAACCGGCCCTTGCCCGCATAGGCGAGCATTTGCCGGCAAAGTTCCGCCGCCCGCAAGGCCGCCGCCTCAATCGCGCCGAGCTGCGCGTCCGCTTCCTGCCCGGGCGGCAGACTCAGCCGCGCGAGGCCCGCGTTGCCCAGCATGCTGCTGAGGAGATTGTTGAAATCGTGCGCGATACCGCCCGCGAGTAGTCCGAGGCTTTCCAGCTTCTGGCCCTCGAGCAGCTTGCGCTCGAGCGCGAGGCGGGCCGACTCCGCGTGCTTCTGCGCGGTGATGTCGATCGCGAGACCTTCAAACAAATCGAGCCGGCCGTCCGCGCCGTAGATCCCACGGCCGCGCGAGAGCACGTATTTCTCCTCTCCGGCTTTCGTGCGGATGCGATATTCGACTTCGATGTCCGTCTGCTCTTGCAGCGCCGCGCGCGTCGCCTCGCGCACGCGACTCAGATCGTCCGGATGGATGGTGTCGCGAAAATGCGCCGTGCCGTCGGTCAGTTCTTCCGAAGTCCAACCCGTGAGCCCCAGGGCGCCTTCACTCAAAAACACCACGGTCAACTTTTCGTCATACCTGCAGCGATACGCCATGCCCGGCAGCGCGTGGAGCATGCTCGCGAAATGCCGGCGGCTCTCCGCCAGCTCCGCGGTGCGGAGCTGGACCTCCTGGCGAATCGTCTCCGTGCGCCGACTGATCGAATGGATCAGCCCCGCCAGCAGCGCCGCCAGCAACAGGAAGCTGCTTGAACGCAGGAACGGCATCGACGTGCGCTCCCGCTCGATCCAGCCCGCCTGGGGCCGGAGCAACACCCGCCAGTCGCGCTTCCCCACGGGCAGGCGAAATTCCTGGTGCACCCCGCGCCGGAATTCCTCCTCCGGCACCGGCGTCCGCGGTGCGGCGTCGTCCGCCGGCCGGTGATACAAAATTCGCCTCGCGGGGTCGGTCTCCGACGCATCGAAGAAGAGCATGTCGATCATCATGCCCGGCTGGCGGCTGTGCACGGTCTCAAACAAATCGTGCACCCGGAAAACGCACTGCAAAAACCCGATGAACGGATCGGCCCCGGGTTCCTCGGGGAGCAGTTGATCCTGCGCCGAGCGCCGTGCTTTGAACACCGGCCACGCCATCACCACCCCCATCTGCCCCGCCCGCTCCTGCACGAGCCGGACCTGCCGCGTCACGCGCATCTCGCGCGACGCGCGCGCCTCTTCCAGCGTCTGACGCGTGGGCCCGCTCGCCAAATCAAAGCCAAGCGCAGCTTCGTTGCCCTCCAGTGGCTGCACAAACGCGATGGGATAATAATACGGCCGCCGCGGCGCGCGCTGCGCCGCTCCCTCGGCGTCAATATCCACAATCCCACGCGCCGTTCCCGGCAACTCGCGTTCCCAACGGACTTCGGCCGCCGCACGTTCTCCGTCGAGCAGGAGTGGCACCCATTCAATCGCCTGCGCGCCGGCGATCCGGTCTTGGATCCGGCCCGTCGCGCGGCCGAATTCAGCACGCGAGACATTCCGATCGAGGGTGAAATAAGTCGCGAGGCCGAACAACGTGTCTTCGAACCGGCTGAAAATCTCCCGGGCCAGAAGATGGCGCAGCGTGGCGCGGTGGTAGAACTCTGCCTCCGCCCGCGCGCGCTCCTCGTCCCGCCCCATGCGATACGAGAGCAAAGCGGCCGCGACTCCGACCAGCAGCAGCACGCCGACGATCAAGCGGGATGAAAACGAGGACGACAAACGCGGCGCTGGCATGCGGGGACTGCCACCATGATCGCGCAGCCTCCTCCCGCAGCAAAAATCCTCAAACGCCGTGTTGTTTGTTCAACGCCAGCTGGACCGGATTTTCCTCCATCTTGAGGGACTCCGCGGGGGGACGACTTTCTGGAAGCGCCCGTTCTCGGCCTCATCGGTCGGACGCTGGCGGACCGGGGCGAGGGCGCGCGCAGCCCAACCCGGTCCCGCTCGGTCGACTAGAGTTTGTAAGGGAGCGGAAAACGGCTCGTCAGCGCTGCAACGCGCGTCTTTACCGCCGCCAGCGCCGTGGTTTCGTCCGCCGTGCCCGTGGCCGCCAACACTGCATCGATGCAGCCAGCGATCTCGTCCATGTCACTCTCCACAAAACCGCGCGTGGTCACGGCCGGCGTGCCGAGCCGGATCCCGGAAGCCTGGAACGGACTGCGCGTCTCGAACGGCACCGTGTTCTTGTTACAAGTGATGTGGGCGAGATCGAGCGTCTCCTGGGCCTTCTTGGCGGTGAGCTCCGGGAACTTCGGGCGCAGGTCGACCAACATCAGATGATTGTCCGTGCCGCCAGAAACGATCTTGTAGCCACGCTTCGTCATCGCCGCCGCGAGCGCCCGCGAGTTCTTCACGATCTGCTCCGAGTAGGTCTTGAACTCGGGCTTGAGGCACTCCGCGAAACACACCGCCTTCGCCGCGATCACGTGCATGAGCGGACCGCCCTGCCCGCCGGGGAACATCGCGGAGTCGATCGCTTTCGCGTGCGCCGCCCGGCAAAGAATCAAACCACCGCGCGGGCCGCGCAGCGTCTTGTGCGTCGTGGTCGTGACAAAATCCGCGTGCGGCACCGGCGACGGGTGAATTCCCGCCGCGACCAGGCCGGCGATGTGCGCGATATCGGCGAAGAGCAGTGCGCCCACGCTGCGGGCGATCTCTCCCATCCGCGCGAAATCGATCACGCGCGAGTAGGCACTCGCGCCCACCGTGATCATCTTCGGCTTCTCCCGCTGCGCGATTGCCGCGAGTTCATCGTAGTCGATCAGGCCGTTGTCCTCGCGGACGCCGTATTGAACAAATTGATATAGCTTCCCGGAAAAATTCGCCGGGTTGCCGTGGGTCAGGTGGCCGCCGTGGCTCAGGTTCATCCCGAGCACTTTGTCGCCGGGCTGCAGCACCGCCGTGTAGACGGCGAAATTCGCCTGCGAGCCGGAATGTGGCTGCACGTTGGCGTGCTCCGCGCCAAAGAGTTTCTTCGCCCGATCAATCGCCAGGTTCTCCACCTTGTCGACATGCTCGCAACCGCCATACCACCGGCGCGCCGGATAACCCTCCGCATATTTGTTCGTCAGCACGCTCCCCTGCGCCTCCATCACCGCGGGATAGGTGAAATTTTCCGACGCAATCAGCTCGATGTGGCTCTGCTGACGCGACAACTCCGCCGCGATGGCGGAGTGAATTTCAGGATCGAGAGTGCGAAGCGGCGCGGAGGTCAGCATGGCGGATTTCGGATTGCGGATTTCGGATTGGAAAACCGCCCACAAGCGATTCCGAGAATCCGCAATCCGCAATCCGAAATCCGAAATCAGGTCGCGGGCTTGCCGCCGATGAGTGTCTTAAGGTGCGCCACCAAGGCAGGGATCGCTTCCACCATCTCATCGCGCGTCATCTCGTAAATCCGCAATGGCCCGCCGTAGGGATCGCCGATCTCGCGGTCGACCTCGCCCGTGAGAAATTCCCGAAGGAGAAAAACATTCCGCGGCGCCGGATCGGCCTGCACCAGAATCATCGCCCGGTGCGACTCCGTCATACAGATCACCGCCAGCGCCTCGTCGAGCATCCGCTGCGAGACGGGTTGACTGCGGTGGCCCGCGATATCGAGCCCGACTTTTTTCAACGCGAGCACGGAGTTCTCCGAAACCGCGTCGCCGCTGCGCGCCGCGACGCCGGCCGAAATCACTTTGAGCGAGCGGAGCGGCTCCGGCTGCGCCGCCAGCGCATGCTGGAGGAGCGCCGCAGCCATCGGACTGCGACAGATGTTGGCGGTGCAAACCGTAACTATGGTGCCGGGAGCGGACACGGGCTGGGAAAGGACATGCTTTCGCACGAAATGCAAAGCTGGATTCCGGGGTTGGCTGGCGCGAACCGCGCGGTCGCGTATCAAATTTTCCACTTCCGCCCCAGCGGCCCCGCCGTCTCCATTTCAAATTTTCTTAAACGCCACCAGCGCACGGTGCAGATGCACGGCGCGTTGCAACGTGACGTCGATCAGGGGCGCCGCTCGCCGCCCATTGACCGTGTCATCGGTCGCGTCCGCGGAGGCCTCCGCCAGACCATCTTTGGACAAGCTTGCCTCGTCGTTGCGCACCTTGTCCGGATTGTCGGAGAGAAGTTTGGTCAACGCCGCTCCCTGCGAAAATGCGTCGTAAGCGCGCCGCTCGCCCTCGGTCGTGCCCTTCACCGCCACGTCCGGTCGAAAACTGGAACCGGGAATGCCCACGACAACAATACCAGTGCCGCGCGCATGCCCCGCGAGCGCCGTGCGCAGCGAGGCGGAAGTTTCGTCGTTGGCGAGAATCAGCACGGGCGTCCGCAGCGTCGCGCGAAACGCCGTCCATGCCATAAACGCCTCGGCCGCTTCCGGCGTAGCGGCGACGTAACGCACATCCATCACGCACGCCGGGACGCGTCCGGTCGGTCGCGCCGGTAGATCGGCCGGAAGCTCGCGCACGCGCACGTAAACGAGCCCCTGCCCGAGTTCGTGTTCCGTCGGTGCCGCCTGCACTGCGACGGACACGACGACGATGATCAGCCAAAACCACACGCCCTTCATGGCGTGCGTCGATTCAACTGCCGCGCACCGATATCGCGCCGGTAGTATTTGCTGACACAGACGATCTCATCGCACACCGCGTAAGCCTTCTCCGCCGCCGCGCGCAGACTCGGCGCGAGCGCCGTGACACCCAGCACGCGTCCGCCATTCATCACGATCTGGCCGGCGGAATTTCGCGCCGTGCCCGCGTGCAGAATCGAAACCCCCGCCGGCAGAGTCGCCGGCAGAGTCAACGGATCGCCCTTGGGAAATTTTTCCGGATATCCCCGGGCCGCGATCACCACGCAAAGCGCGTGATCCGGTTTCACCTGCAGCGTCACTCCACTCAATTCGCCGCGGGCGGCGGCCCACAGCAACGCCAGCAAATCCGTCTCCAGCCGCGGAATCACGACCTGGGTTTCTGGATCGCCGAATCGCGCGTTGTATTCGATCACGCTCGGCCCGTCGGGCGTGAGCATGATGCCGATGAAAAGTGTGCCG
>JANPIT010000519.1:0-2773 GCA_031425115.1 Opitutaceae bacterium
CCGCTACAAGGCCGGCGCGCTCCCCGCGGGCGGCCAGTGGGTCCGCCTCGAGATCCCGGCCTCCGCCGTCGGCCTCGAAGGCAGAACCGTCACAGGCATGTCCTTCTCCGCTTTCGGCGGCCGTGTCACCTGGGACGTCACAGGCAAGACCTCGCCGACCAACTGATTTTTGCTTCAGGCGAATAACCCCCAAAAAAGGCTCATTACCCCCAATCACTTTGTCACCTCGAGATCGCGCTGAGCGAAGCGTCGTAGTTTATCTCCACGCCCGCTCAGATGCCGCCCTCCGGGCAACCTCGCGGTGACACTCTTTAGTTCAAGGTTAAGCACAGCAGGCAGGCTCGATCCGACTTTTTGTCCTGGGTCAGTTTGCCGCAGGAGCGCCGGACGATGAAAGCTGTCCGGCGCATCAATCAGGTGTCACCCCAAGACCGCACTGAGCGAAGCGTCGCAGTTTATCTCCACGCCCGTTCAGATGCCGCCCTCCGGGCAAGGCTCGCGGTGACACTTTTATTTCAAGGTTAAACCAGAGTCCAAAGTCAGCAGAGTGAGCACGCACGATCCGACTATTTTGTCCCGGGTCAGTTTGCCGCAAAAAGCGCCCGGTGGTGAAAGCCACCCGGCGCTTTTGTTTTTTACGCGGGCACAGCCCGCGGATCGCGGACTACTTCACGCTGAATCGCGCGAAGGTGATCAATTCGTAGGCCCGTTTCTCGCCGCGTTCGTAAAGGCAGCCGGCTTCGGCGGACCCGAGCTCGATGAGATTCGAATAAGCGGAAGGGCCGACATGCAGGACGGCGACATCGCGCCAGGTCTTCGCGTGATCGGCGCTGGCGCGCACGGTAAGATTGACGCGTGTCTTGGCCGCTGGATTCGAGAAGAGCAGGAGCTGCGCCCCTTCGTGCCGCACAAGGCTGGCCTGGCAGACGGGCTCGATGAGTGGTTCGGCGTCCTCGGGCACGGTCCACGTCACGCCCCCGTCGTTGCTCAGCGAGTGGGCGCGGACATTACGGCCGTGATTCGAGCGCATGTTCATCAAGAGCGTGCCGCGACGATCAAAGAGCTCGGCCACCTGACATTCGTTGACCTTGGGCCGAATGGGCGCGCTGAGTTTCCAGGTAGCGCCGTGATCGTCGGAGTAAATCGTGTGCGAGCCGGACAGGTGTTTCTGCGCAGTGAGGTCATCGTAGTTGTGATCGCAGGGGATCACGAGGCGGCCCTGGTGCGGGCCGTGTTTGATCTGGATGCCCACGCCGGGGCCCGTGGCATACCACGTCCACTCGGGGAGTTTAGTGCTGCCAGTGATCTCGCTGGGTTTCGTCCAGGTGGCGCCGTGATCCTTGGAGTGCGCCACCCAGACGGTGCGGGTGCCTTTGGCGGTGCGGGCGACGATGTCGCGTTCCCGATCGGTGCCGAGGTTGTGCGTCAGCAGAAGCCAGAGAGTGCCGGTGGATTCGTCGAGCACGGGACAGGGATTGCCGCAGGTATTCTCGCCGTCGTCCCATACAACTTGAGCGGGGCCCCAGGTGCGCCCGCCATCGGTTGAGCGCTTGAGCAAGAGATCGATGTTGCCGCTGTCGCCGCCGCTCGATTTGCGACCTTCGCAAAACGCGAGCAACGCGCCATCGGCCGCCTTGATCACCGAAGGGATGCGATACGTGTGGTATCCATCCTGGCCGGACACGAAGACATCAACTTGTTCGACGGCGCGCGCAGCGGCGGTGAACACGAGAGCGATAAGCAGGGTGAGACGCAGCATGAGGAAACGGGGGAGTGGAGGGTGGCCGAAATTGGAACGGGAGGCGCGCCGCGGGCGACGGATGATGCGCCTCACTTTCAAAACGTCCCGCGCACGCCAATGTTCGTGTAGAATCCGAGCTCCTGCCAGCGCTGATTCTTGGCGTAGTTTGGCGTATTGGGGGCGTAACGCTCGAGATCTTGCACGAAGCCGCCGATATCCGTGGCGGAAATGTAAACGGAGTAGCGGCGCGAGAGGCTATACTGCGCGTTGGCGCTATAACGGATGCGCTTCGCCTGATAGTTGAACGTGTCCGCGGGGATACCGTTGGCGGCGTTGACCGCGACGAGCCCGCGACGCGTGTCGCCGATGTAGCTGACGGTGGCCTTCACGAAGAAGCGAGGGCGGATGAAGTTGATGCCGCCGGCTACGCTCTCGGGGTTGAAGCCGGTGAAGTCCGCCGTGTTGGCGCCGCTGAGTTTGAGTTTCGTGAAGTTCGCGAAGATTTGGACGCCGCGCGCCCAGCGGGGGAGAAAAGTCAGGGCCTGACGATAGCCGATCTCGAAGCCGTTGATCCTGGCGTCGCCGACATTCTCACGCGTAGCGATGTCGTAATTCAGGAGGGAGGGATCACCGTCGAGGCCGTAAAGCGCGAGCAGTTCAGGCGTCGCCGGAGCCACCGTCTGGCCGAAGAAGTTCTTGATGTCCTTTCGAAAGATACCAATCGAACCGAAGCCATCCTTCATCTGATAGGACTCAATCGAGAGATCATAGTTGGTGGCGGTCCAGGGTTTCAGCGCGCTGTTGTTCAGAGTAATGCGCGGATCGGCGACGGTGGACTCGGTGAAAGTGAGGCCGGGCGTGATGAGATTAACGTTCGGCCGGCCGATCGTGCGCGCAAAGGCACCGCGGACCACGAGGCTGTCGGAAATGTTATACGTGGTGTTAAGGCTCGGATACCACCCGTCGTAATTCCGTTTCAGGCGCGCGCCGCGCTCGGTGTAGCGGAGGCGGCGGAGCGTGAGAGCGTCACCC
>JANPIT010000520.1:0-3698 GCA_031425115.1 Opitutaceae bacterium
CCCGCCACCTGCAGCATCGCGATCGCCGCATCACGCCACGGCATCAGCGTGTCCGTCCAGAGCTGAGCCGCCAAGGCCCACGCAATTGTCGCCGCTGCTGTCGCTGCCACCATGATGATTCGCCCGCGCGGGGCCAGCGTCGTCACGGGCAGCTCCGGCGCGGCGCCACGCCCGCGCACCCAGTGCCACCAGCCCCAGGCGAGCGCCAAGAAGAAAAACGCCTGCAGAAAGGCATCCGCATAAAAACGCGTGCGAAAAAACAACACGCCCTGCACTGCCACCGCGATCATGCCCGCGGGAAACGCCCAGAGCATTCGTCGCACCATCAGCACCACACCGGTGACACCTAAAACCAAATTAATCTGGTCGAGCGGCGCCGCCATCGAGAGACCGGCCCAGATGTTGTGGAAAATTTCGCGCAAGGAAGAGATTTTGATAATCACTGATGGGTTTCAGCAATGGCTGAAACTTCATTTTGCGCTCCGGCTAATCGCCTTCACGACAAGAATGGGCCGGCCAATGGCCGGCTCCTATCGCCGCCATTGGCGGCCCATTATGCCACCGAAGGGATTCTTAAGTTTCAGCCATTGCTGAAACCCATCAGTGGTCTCTCCCCGCTTTTTCTCCTCCTTCGCCTTACTTCGTCCGCGCCACAAACGCCTCCAGCGCCTCGCGTGCGATCGAATGACGTGCCCCACATCGCGGGCAGCGAATCTCCAACTGAGGATCACCCTCAAACAGCGCCTCAGGATCCTGCTTCATCGTCGGCGCCAGCACTTCCATCATGCGCTCCTGATTGCAGCCGCAGTGCCAGCGATAAACTCGCCGCTCCAACAGCGCCAACGTCTCCTCTTTTTCCAGCCCCTTCACCTGCTCCGGCGTCAGCGCCCCAAACCAGGCCAAGTCGCAGTCGGGATGCTCCGAAATCAGCGCGAACTCCTCCTCGCCCAACTGAAAGAAGCGGGCGCCGCGCTGTTCGCTCTGCGTATAGAATTTCTCCGCCGCCGCGATCGGATCGGGACCTGTAAACGTCACGGCGCTCCGGCGCTTCGGCTCACGCCCCTGCACGACGTCCGCATAGAAAAGATTCTCCGGCCCTTCCTTCACATTCTCCGTGAAGACGCGTCCCGTGATGGCGCCCGTCTCGTTATCGCCGGTAAGAAACAGGTTAACCAGCGGCTGCTGAAAATTGATCGTCCACGCCGTCATTTCCTTCCAGGGCCGCGACGCGCAGTGCAGCGTAAACGCTGCGATCGCCCGCTTGAACATCGCGTCGTGCTCCGGCGCCACCTTGATCTGGTTGGTGCTGAGATGAAGGTAGTAGTCGACGAACATCTCTCCGAAATCCGCGCGCGCGAGCAACGCGTTGCGATTGCGCACAAATTGCGTGCGGACCTCCAGTCCGGCATCGGCGGTGTTCGGCAAAGTGGTTTCGGCCATGGCCATCACGTTTGCCAGGATTGAGCGGAAGTCCAACCCCGTGCAGACGGGCCCGTAAACGCCACGGTCCGCCCGCCGCCTCGAACTACAATTCCACCGCCGTCACGGTCAGAGCCCGCGCCTGCTCGCATCGCTTGCGCGCTTTTTCCACTCCCAGCGCATCGAGCCCCAGCGCATTCGCCACCGCGAGCACCGTTCCCACGCCGCAGAACGGATCGAACACCAGCTTCGCGCCCACCTGCTCCTTCGCGAATCGCACCGCATGCGCCGCGGCGCGCACACCCATCGCGCGCACCCATTTCTGCTCCCCGGCATCGACGATCACATCCGGAATCGGCAGCACGTCCGGACACCTCATCGCCCGCGACACCGCGATCAGATGGGTGAATCCCGGCCGGCCATGGGTGAGCATGCCCGGCGGCCGCCGGCACACGATCTTGTGAAACAACACGCGGGCGCCCGCATCCTCCGCCGCGCGCACGACCATCGAACCCTTGTCCATCCATTCGCCGTCGCGCTTGATGTCGCTCTGGAAAAACAGGGCCGCGCTCTCCGCCGGCACCGCGTCCACGACCAGTCGCACCGCATCCAGAAACCAAGCACGCCACGCGTCCAGCGAAAGATTCACTTCCGACACATCCGGCAGCGACGTCACCGCGCAGGCGCCCGCGATGACGCCTCGCGTCCGCATCCACGGAATCGCATCCGCGCACTCCACCTCGCGCTGCGGCTCAACCAACATCGCGCGCGCCCTCGTCGCTGTCGTCCTTCGCTGCCGACTCCAACCTCCGCAGTTCCTCTTCCCGCGCTGCGGCCCAGGGCGGCGGCGGCAGGACCACCCCGGCCGCACGATTGACCGCACGCGTCCCAGCCAACGCGATCATCTCCAGCAACGCCGCGCGTTGCTCCGCACTCGCCTCGAGCGCCGCCGGCGTCCGCACCAGCCGCAGCTCATCGCCGCCTTCGCTCTCTGGCCGCCCGCACCGCACCAGCAAACCCCATCCCGCCGGGACCTCCGCCTCGGCGAAAATATTCTCCTCCACCACGAGATACAAAAAATCCGCGCACCGATACCGAAACATCTTCGAAAACTTCGTCCCGCGCAGCACGCGGCGTTGCACGGTTTCCATCTCGTCCAAGACTCCCCGATACGCCCGGTGCTCCAAGCTCGAGAAATCCCACGAATCGTATTCCGCCCACAGCGCCTCGCCCCGGCGCAAATCCGGCCGGTGCACCGCCAGCATCTCCTCCAGCCCACGCCGCCGCGCCACCAATTCCACAAGCCGCGCCCGCGTGCCTGCCTCCTCGTGCGCATCCTTCAACAAATCCGCCCGCGACTGCTTGCACTCGAACACCGCCGTCCGCCCGCCGCCACGAGTGGCCCCGCTGCGGCCGATCGCTGCCACGTCGGCCCGATACCCGCTCTTCGGCACCCGCACCTCCGTCCCGGCAATCGCGAAGCCGTTCGCTTGCGCCCAGGCGAGTGCCAGCGCTTTCAGCCGGGTATGTTTTTCGGTTTCGGAGGACGGCATGGTGGGATCACGCGCACATCAGAAAATCGTGCCCCTCCCGGTAGCCGCGAGCGTTAAGTTGGGCCCGGTTGAAATCCCGGGCCCCGCGCGAAGTTACGTAGCACAGCACAAAGATTTCCCCCGCTGCCGGCAGCGCCTCCGCCCCAATCACGGGCCGTCCGGTCCCGCCAATCCCCCGTCCAACTTTCTTCAGATCGACGTCGATGTATCCGGAAATCCTGACGCCATGCGTCTCGAGATGCGCCGCCCGCTTCCGCGTGTGCCGCCCCGCGCCCCAGATCCACACGGGTCGAACCATTTTGAATTCAGAAGCCAGGAAGCCATGAACAATTCCTGATTTCCTGGCATCCGAATTCCCCCCTCCGAACTCCCTGACCAGCCACTGCGCGATCCACTCCGCCTTCATCCGGAAAAACGCCTCCGGCGCATACCGCGCATCCGTGCGCGTGAGTCGCGTCGGGGCGTCGTTCCACCGCAAAAGCACCCGCGGCACCTTCGCCATCTGCACGCCCGCATCGAGCCACCGCAGCCACAGTTCGTAGTCCTCCGGAAAGTCCCCCTCGCGACACCCGCCGTGCCGCGCCACGTGCTCACGCCGAAACATCACGCTCGGATTTGCCAGCGGTGACTCCACAAAGCGATTTAGCGCGATCTCTTCCGACTTCACCAAGCTGTTCAGCCAGTCGACATGCCGCGCGTAACCTTCTCCGGTGGCGCGATCCCCGC
>JANPIT010000521.1:0-2824 GCA_031425115.1 Opitutaceae bacterium
TGCTCGCGGGCGTGCGCGTGGACGCACCCGAAGATTGCCCGCTCTACACCGCGCACATCATCAGCGGCATCAAGATCGGGCCGAGCCCGGCGTGGATGCAGGAACGGCTGAAAGCGGTCGGACTGCGCCCAATTAACAACGTCGTCGACGTGGGCAATTACGTGATGCTCGAGACCGGCCAGCCGATGCACGCCTTCGACGCGAAGAAACTCGGTGGTAATCAAATCATCGTCCGTCGCGCCACGGATGGCGAAAAGATCGTCACGCTCGACGGCAAGGAGCGCACGCTTTCGTCGCGCATGCTTGTCATCGCCGACGCGCAGAAGCCGGTCGTGATCGCTGGTATCATGGGCGGCGAGAATTCCGGGGTGTCCGCTGATACGACCGACCTCGTGCTCGAGGTGGCGATTTTCAAGCGCCAGTCCACGCGCTGGACCTCGCGCAAACTCGCGCTGTCCTCGGATTCTTCCTACCGCTACGAACGCGGCGTGGATTCGCACGCGGCGCTCGAAGCCGCCTACCGCGCGATCGATCTCATCATCGAAACTGCGGGTGGCCACGTCGTCGGTCCGATCTACAAGGTGGGTGGCGATGTGCCGTGGCAGCGCGAAGTCGTCGTGACGCACGATTACATCACGGAAAAGCTGGGCTTCGATATTCCCGCCGCGGACATGCGCGCGGCCTTCGAAGCGCTCGAGCTGACGATCGCGCGTGAAGAGGAAACCGAGCATCCCGCCCGCGGCCCGGCCTGGACGGTGAGCATCCCGAGTTGGCGCGACGATCTCGATCGCCCCATTGATCTCGTCGAGGAAGTGTTGCGGCTCTACGGCACGGAGAAGATTCCCGCGGCGGTCGTGCAGTCTCCCGGTTTACTCACAGACGATGATCCGATCGTCGTCTTCAATCGCCGCGCGACGGACTATCTCGTGGGACACGATTTTCACGAGTGCGTGAACTACACGCTGCGTCCGGCGAAGGAAGTAGCGACGTGGGTCTCGCAGACCGCCGCGCAGGAACTTGCCCTCGCGAATCCGTTCGTCGAGGACCAGTCGCACCTGCGTCCGACGCTCATCACCGGTCTGCTGGAATCCCTCCGGCTCAATCAATCGCGTGGCGTGGTGGCAGCGCGCCTTTGCGAAACAGGACGCATCTTTATCGAGCGCAATGGTCAGAACCTGGAGTGCGCCGCCGTGGGCTTTTTGATCGCGGAGCCGGTGGGCGCACGCGGTTGGCTCAAACGCGAACCGGCGGATTTTTACGGGACCAAGCATACGATCGCGGCGCTCGCGGCGGCCGCGGGAATCGATTTCACGCGCCAACCGCTCGGGCCGGTGACCGCGGTGCCGGGCTGGCAGGAGGGCCATTCTGCGTCCGCCGGCGATATCGCGCATGGTTGGACCGCGCGCTTCGGTTTGTTGAATCTCGCGCTCGTGAAATCGCTCGGGATCGAAGGCAAGGTCTACGCTGGGCTGTTCGCCATCGTGCCGGAGAAATTAACCTCCGATGCCGTCCGCCGCCGCTACGCCGATTTCAGTCTCTTTCCGGCCGCGCTGCGCGATCTCGCGCTGGTGGTCGATGAGGCCACGCCCTCGAACGAAGTGCAAAAGGCGCTCGCCAAGGCTGCGCGCACCGCGGCGGGCACCGCGTTCTCGCTCGAAAGCGTCAGCGTGTTCGATGTCTACCGCGGCGCCGGGCTGCCCGAGGGTAAGAAGAGCCTGGCCTTCAGCCTAGTGTTTCGCTCATCCGAGCGGACGTTGACGGATGACGAGGTGAACGCGGCTTTCCAGAAAGTGCAGGCCGAGATGGGTCAGACCGCGGCCTGGCAGATTCGCAAATAAACCCCGCCTACCGTGCGGCCTCCCGTTCGCGGCAATTCGATTGCCACCGGGAGCTGCCGCGCCTCCCACTGAGGGGTGAAACTTCTGCCCGTCCAATGCGGAATGCTTTGCGCGCTGCTCGTGGCGAATGCGTTTTCGCAGACCAATCCCGGGGCTGCTCCCGTGCCAGCCGTGCCGGCCGACCCGATCAAGGAACTGGTCGCTCGGCTGGATCTCGAACGCTACAAAGCGACGATCAAGGCGCTCACGCGCTTTGGCGATCGACGGCACGGCACGGATCGCAATCGCGCCGCGCTGGATTGGATCGAGGAGCAACTCCGGAGCTACGGTTACTCCACTACGGAGCGTCTGAAGTTTGACTTCACGCCGCCGGGCCGGCGACTGGTGGAGGCGATTCAGGCTAAGAAAGGGAGTGCGCCCGCCGGCGCGGTAAACGATGCCGCCCAAGGCGGCGGCCGGTTGCGTGGCGTGCGGACACGACGGAGCGTGAACAGCGATCCGCTGAAGCAGCCTGACGAGAAGCTGCGTGCCCTGAATATGCAGCCGAGCGACGCCGGCCCGCGGGAAAATATCTTCTGCACCAAGATCGGGACGACCCGCCCGGAAGAAATGTATATCGTGAGTGCCCACATGGACGGAATCGGCTGGGGCGAAGCCGCGAACGATAATGCTTCGGGCACGGCTCTCGTGATGGAGCTGGCGCGGATCATTATGTCGGCCGATGTGCAGACGGCGTGTTCGATTCGGTTTGCGCTGTGGAATAACGAGGAGGTCGGACTGGCGGGCTCGCGCGCCTATGTTGCGCAACGCGCAGCGCTGCAGGGCAAGGAGGATCCAGCCGGCTCCGGCCGCTATCCGGAGCCGAAGTGGCTGGGGATGATTCAGCACGACATGATGCTCTTCGATCACGGTGCGCCGCGCGCCGATGGCACGGTGTCGCCCGACCAGCGCGCGGAGGCGGATGTGAACATCGAGTTTCAATCGAC
>JANPIT010000522.1:0-2497 GCA_031425115.1 Opitutaceae bacterium
CCGCTGACCGAGATCAGGCCGACCTGTTGGAAATAGTATTCCACGGACCCCTTGAACGTCTGTGCGGACCACGCCTTCACGCGGGGATTGTTGACGGAGATTCGGTTGTTGGCGGCGTTGGGCAGACTGAGATCGGGTAGCGTGATGCCGCCGGCGAGCTGGTCGAAATTGGGCCGACCGATCGACTGGAAATAGCCGCCGCGCAGGATCAGGTTTTCGCGCAGATTGTAGGTGCCGTTGAGGCTGGGAAAGAGCCGCAGGTATTCCTTCTCGGTGCGCAGGCCGCGGTCGATGCTGGTGCGCTGGGCCGCGGCGAGGGCATTCGTCTCGATGGGCAGGGGGCGGCCGTTGGGGCCGAGGATGAACCGGCTGGCGGCGTCGCGCTGGAAATTGCGCGTGGCGTCGTTGAGCGGGCCATGGCCCTCGCCGTTGGTCTGCTCCGCGCGGAGGCCCCCGACGAGCTTGAGGCGATTGTGGAAAAACTGCATGTCGCCGCGCACGTAGGCGGAGGAAACGACCTCGCTGGCCCATTTGGAATTGGCCACGGCGCCCGTGTGGGTGGTCGCGTCGTTGGTCGTGAAATACGCGGGGCTCGAGCGGAAGAGCGCAAAGAGCCGTTGGTTGCTCACCCAGTCCGTGCGGGGAAAGCCGAACGGCGGGATGCGCTGCGAAAAACTGTCGTCGCGCACGACGACGGCGTTGTCGTCGGCATTGTTGGGCGTGCCGTTGGCGCCCACAAAGGTGTAGGTCGGGCTCGGGGAGCGGTTGTCGAGAATCTCCTCGCGCACGTCGAGACCGGCTTTCACCGCAATCGGGAACGTCTGGAAAAATTCACGCCTGGCGTTCACGAACGCGGTGCGCTTGAGCGAGACGATGCGGAGGTCCACGTTGTTGGCGGTGGTGAGGTTGAAATTCGCGAGGTTGGTGAAGTCGACCGGGGCGCCGGTGGCAGTGTCGGTGACCGTGACGCCGCGGGGGCGCAGGTAAAAAATATCGTCGAAGGCGATCGTGACGCCCGTCCGCTGAGCGTTGGCCTGGCTGAAATTGCCGATGTCGGTATTTTGATTGTAGCGGCCCGAGCGCGAAACGCCGGCGGTCGCTTCCAGTTTCCACACCGGGCCGTCGTGCCGGTAGGCGAGCGAGGGCGTGATCATGCGGCCGCCGACCTTGTTGGAGAGGTTCTGCAGTTGCACGTTGCCGGTGCCACGCGTGGAGGTGGGCGTGAAGTTGCCCGGTGCGACGCTGGCGATAGTGAAATTGGCCGTGCGCTGAAACGCCTGGGCGTCGGAGTATCCGTAGAGAAACGACAAGGAGAGTCGATCATACCGGCTCAGCCGGTAGTCGACCGTGCCGCCGAACGTGATGCGCTTCGAAAGCACCGGCCGGTCCCGATACATGTAGCCGGTGAGGTAGGGCCGGTCGGCGGTGGTGTCGGGCAGCGTGGTGCCGTTGGTCGCCTGTGCGGCCCCGGCCCACGTGTTCTGCATGAACGAACCGTGGGTGTAGAGGGCCGAGGCGCTGCCGGAAAGCGTGAAGCCGAAACGGTCGTTGACCGGCACGATGGCGGAGAAATCGGAACCCGGATGGACCTTGCGGGCCGGCTCGCGCAGCGGGCCGGGCGTGCGGTGGAAATCGCGCGCGTTGTCGCGCATCATCATCGTGACATTGTAATTCACTACTGGCTTCGAGCGCTCGAAGGCGCTGAGCGGAACCATGTTCACCGCGCCGGCGAGGGCGGCCCCGCTGATTTCGGGCGTCGGCGTGTAGGCGATCTCGATACGGGAGAAATTGTTGATCGAGGATTGCTGGAGACCGGTGTTGCGCTGCACGCCCGACGAGGCCTCGGCGAATGCGATGCCGCCGACGGTGATAGGGACATTTCGCGGCGGCACGCCGTTGAGGGAAACCTGATAGGCATCGCCGAAGCCGCCGCGGGAGATGTTGATGCCGGGGACGGATTTCAGCACCTCGCCGACGCCGCCGTCGGCCACGGGCCCGAATTCGTTCGCGGCGACGACGTTCATCGCGTTGGGCGCAAAGCGCTGCGTGTTGATTGCGATGGCGGCGCCGTCCATTTCCTTCGAACTCGCGACGGTGAAGGCCTCCAGCTTGATGGTCCCGTCGCCGCTGGCCGGACGCGCGCCGAGATAGGAGAGTTCGAAGTTTTGCTGCGCGATACCGCCGCCGGTCACCGTGACGGTCTGCGACTGCGGCAGGACGCCAGTTCGGAACGCCGTCACCTTCGCCGCGCCGGCCGGCACGTTGGTGAGGCGGTATTCACCCGCAGAGTCGGTGAACGTTTCGAGCGACGTGCCTTCGACGGTGATGCGCACGAATTCCAGATACTCGCCGGTGCCGGGGTTGAACACGCGGCCCTCGATCATGCCGGTGGCGGCGGTTTGCCGAGGCGGATTGGACGAGTCAGCGGCCGCCGCCAGTGTTGCTACCGCCAGGGACGACAGGGTCAAAATGGGCGAAACGGCGCAGAACCGGAGGA
>JANPIT010000523.1:0-3064 GCA_031425115.1 Opitutaceae bacterium
CCCGTCGGCGTCGCCTTCGGCACCGGCGCGAAATTCCCCGCGAAGTATCAGCGCGCCCTATACGCCGCCGACTGGACCTTCGGCACGCTCTACGCGATCCACCTGACGCCCGACGGCGCCACCTTCCGCGGCGAGAAAACCGAATTCGTTTCCGGCAAACCCCTCCCGTTCACCGATCTCGTGATCAACCCGAAGGACGGCGCGATGTATTTCGCCGTCGGCGGCCGCCGCACCCAATCCGCGCTTTATCGCGTCACCTACACCGGCACCGATAGCACCGCGCCCGCGACGCTCCCCGCGCCCACCGAAGCCGCCAAGCTCCGCCGCACCCTGGAGGCGCTGCACGCCGAAGGCACGCCCGCGACCGCGATCGACACCGCATGGCCGCACCTCGCGCACAAGGATCGCTTCGTGCGCTTCGCCGCCCGCGTCGCGCTCGAGCGCCAGTCGCCCGACAAGTGGGCCGACCGCGCCCTCGCGGAGCTCCAGCCGCAGGCCGCGATCGAAGCCCTCATCGGCCTCGCCTGCGTCGGAGACAAATCGCTCCAGCCGAAAATCATCGCCGCGCTCGGCCGGCTCGACTTCGCGCAGCAGCCCGCCGAGTTGCAGCAGCCGTTGCTCCGCGCGTGGCAGCTCGCTTTCACGCGCATGGGTAAGCCCTCGTCCGAGGTCTGCGCCACCGTCGCGGCGAAACTCGACCCGCATTTTCCGCATAAAGACGCGCTCGTGAATCGTGAGCTCGCGTCGCTGTTGATCTATCTTGGCTCACCCACCGTCGTCGCGAAGACCGTGCCACTGCTCAGCGTCTCCGAGCCAGTCACCGTCACCGGCGAGCTGCTCGGCGGCGATTCCCTCATCGCGCGCAACGACCGCTACGGCTCCGATGTCGCCAACGTCGCCAACTCGCGCCCCGACCGCCAGCAAATCGCCCTCGCCTATGCGCTGCGCAATGCGACCGTCGGTTGGACGCCCAAGCTCCGCACGGAGTTTTACTCGTGGTTCCCGCGCACCCGGAATTGGAAAGGTGGCTCCAGCTTCGGCGGCTTCATCCAGAATATCCGCACCGAGTCCCTCGTCACCGTGACCGACCCCACCGAGCGCGCGGCGTTCGATGCACTCTCGAAGCCGGCGCCGGCGACGTTCGCCATTCCCTCGATTACGCCGAAAGGTCCAGGCAAGGCTTACACGGTGAAAGACGCGATGGCCGCCATTCCCGCAAAGCTCACCGGCCGCGATTTCGCGCGCGGCAAGGCGATGTTCACCGCGACGGCGTGCGTGATGTGTCACCGCTTCAACAACGAGGGCACCAGTGGCGTGGGCCCCGATATCAGCGGTGCCGGGGGCCGCTACAGCATTCGCGATCTTCTCGAAAACATCATCGATCCCTCCGCGGTCATCAGCGACCAATTCGGCACCGACCAGATTGAGCGCACCGACGGCGACCCAATCGTGGGCCGCGTGGTCGGCGAGGAGAACGGCGAGCTGCTGATCATGGCGAACCCGTTCATGCCCGACGAAAAGACGCGCGTGAAAGCGGCCGCCGTGAAGTCCCGCAAGCCGTTCCCGACTTCGATGATGCCCGCCGGTTTGATCAATTCGCTCAACGAGGAAGAGCTGAAGGACCTCCTCGCCTACATCCTCAGCGGCGGCAACGCGAACGACGCCGCGTTCAAGAAATAAGGCAGGCGGAGTAGGAGTTAACCACTGATGGTTTTCAGCAATGGCTGAAAACTCATTCTTGAGCTACGGCTAATCGCCTTCGCTACAAGTGATGGGCCGGCCAATGGCCGGCTCTGCAGTCTGCCATTGGCAGACCCATTCTTGCCGCGAAGGCGATTAGCCGTAGCTCCATCCAAAGATTTCGCCTTTGCGAAATCCCATCAGTGGTTTCTGCCTTTTCTGTAGCTCTGCACCCAAAGTTTCGCCTTTGCGAAACTCCATCAGTGGTTTCTCCTTCTGCCGCGATGCGCCGGCTCCCCCTCGCCCTCCTTCTGCTCGTGCTGATCCCGGCGGCACGAACACCGGCCGCGGACGCCGCCACCTTTGTCCGCGCCTTCAACCTCAACGGCCCCGCGCTCACGATCGACGGCCGCGCGTGGGAGGCGGGCGCGACCGCTCTGGATTTCAAGGCGACCGGCAAAACCTTCGCCAACCAGAAAGTCGCGCTCAAGCCGCCAACCGACGCCGCTCGCACCGAGATGATTCGTAGCAGCGTTTGGGGCCCCAAGGTCGACCTCCTCGTGAGCAATCTGCCCGCCGGCCCGTATCAGGTTTTCCTTTACGTCTGGGAGGACAATCACGACGAGCAGTTCGACCTCCTCGTCAATGGCACCGTCGTCCTCCCGCAGTTTCACAGCGGTTCCGCCGGCATGTGGAAAAAACTCGGACCCTGGCGCGCCGCCAGCGTCGAAGGCCGGCTGACGATTTCCGCGCGGGGCGCGAGTCACGGCGCGGCCAATCTCTCGGGCCTCGAAATCTGGTCGGGCGATGGACCCATCCCCGACGCGACTACAGCGACCTTCGCGCGCACGCTCACCCCGGAGCACGTCGCCTTTTTCGAGAGCAAGATCCGTCCCGTGCTCGCGGAGAGCTGCTACGAATGCCACAGCGCGACCGCGAAGAAGCTCAAGGGCGGCCTCCTCCTCGACTCGAGCGCCGGGGTGCAGGAAGGCGGTTTCACGGGTCCTGCCATCACGCCCGGCGATCCTGATGCGAGCCTGATCATTCAGGCGCTGCGCCACACGAGCGAGGACGTCGCCATGCCTCCTAAGAAAAAACTCCCACCCCACGTCATCGCCGATTTCGAGACGTGGGTCCGCGCAGGCGCGCCCGATCCGCGCACGACCGACACCGTGGCCGTCGTGAAAGCGAAGGAAACCATCGATTGGGAAAAAGCGCGCGAGTGGTGGTCGTTCCGCCCTCTGGCGAAACCCGCGCCACCCCCGGTGAAAAACATCCGCTGGCCCGCGAACGACATCGACCGCTTCATTCTCGCGCGCTTGGAAGCCGCCCACCTCGCGCCTGCGCCCGATGCCGATAAACGCGCGCTCCTGCGCCGCGCGAC
>JANPIT010000524.1:0-15466 GCA_031425115.1 Opitutaceae bacterium
GCCAACCCGTTTGGGATGCAGGCCGCTATCGACCAAAATATTGAGATCGCCGAGCTGGATGAACAGCGAGTTGGCACCGATGCCGCCCTCGGGGTTCAGGTCTGTGAGCTTCATAAACGGTAAGAGAAATCAAATATGCCGCGCGAGAACGAGAACGAATTTAGTTTTGCTCAGGAAGGCAGGAATCCCGCGGCAAGACCGGACCCAATGGAGAGACCAAGAAGCCAGAGTCCAGTGGGCGCAGAGAAGGGACCGAGTCCGATTCCAGGTTTCCTGGCGTCCGAATTAAACTCAAACCTACGACTGCTGCGCGCTGGGATCGCTCCACGGCGGCTCAACCGCGCGGGATGCTCATTTCAAACGGTCGCAAGATGACGTGAACCCGTTCACCAAACTCGTCGGCTCCGTGGAAGCTGCCGTGCGCCGTCGCATCGCAACCGGTCACATGATAGCTGTTGTAGGAAAACTGCTCTCCGGGGGCGAGGCGCGGCGTTTCGCCAACAATCTTGTCGCCCTCGATCACGAGGCGCGTGCCGTCCGCGTGGAGCACGACCCACTTGCGACCGAGCAGCGTCACCGTGCGATCCGACGAATTGTGAATCGTCACGAAATAGACGAACGCGTGCGGCTTGTCCGCGGGCAGGCTCGCGCCGCCGTGGTGGTAGCAAAGCTTGTCGAGGGACGCCGTCAGGCCGGGCAGTTCGCGCGAGGACACCCGACAACCAGAGCCGGGAATGTCTGCGCGGCAAGTTCTTCGTCGCGCCGATACCCGCCAAGCGGACTGACGGCGGCCCGCCAATCGAGTCGCATGCGACCCAGATTCGCGCTTGCTGCGCGCGGCGCGGCAAAACAGAAATCGCGTTTCCATGGCCAAACTTGCTCTTCTTTCTGTCTCGGACAAACGCGGTCTCGTCGAATTCGCCACCGCGCTCGTGCGAGAGCACGGTTTCACGCTGCTCTCGACCGGGGGCACGGCCAAGCTGCTCGCCGAAAAAGGGCTCCCCGTGACCGAGGTGAGCCAGCACACCGGCTTCCCGGAAATCATGGAAGGGCGCGTGAAAACCTTGCACCCGAAAATTCACGGCGGCCTGCTGTGCCGCCGCGACAAGACCGACCATCTGACGCAAGCGGCCAAAAACGACATCGCGTTGATCGATCTGGTGGTGGTGAACCTTTACCCGTTCGAGCAAACGGTGGCGAAGCCCGGGGTGCACTTTGAGGAGGCGATCGAGAACATCGATATCGGCGGACCTTCGATGCTGCGCAGCGCGGCGAAAAACCACGAGAGCGTGACGGTGGTTTGCGATCCGGACGATTACCCGGCGGTCGTTGCGGCATTGGCGAGCGAGCCGACCGCGCCCGCGGAACTGGCCTCACTGCGGCGCAAGCTCGCGCTGAAAGTGTTTCAACGCACGGCGACCTACGATGCCGCGATCGCGCGCTACCTGGAGTCGCAGGCGACCGAGCCGGACCTTGAGGCCCTGAGTGGGTTTCCCGCGAACTTGTCGTTCTCGTGGAAAAAAGCGCAGTCGCTGCGCTACGGCGAAAACCCGCATCAAAAGGCCGCCCTCTACGGCACGTTCCACGAGCATTTCGCGCAGCTGCAGGGCAAGGAGCTCTCGTATAATAATATCTTGGACATCACCGCCGCGACCTACCTGATCGGCGAGTTCGAGCGCCCGACGGTCGCGATTCTCAAGCACACGAACCCGTGTGGCGTGGGCAGCGCGGATAATTTGATCGAGGCGTGGGAGAAGGCGTATGCGACGGATCGGCAGGCTCCGTTTGGCGGTATCATCGTGGTCAACCAGACGCTCGATGGTCCGCTGGCGCAGGCGATCGCGGAAATCTTCACCGAGGTAATCATCGCGCCGCGTTTCAATGACGACGCCATGGCAATCTTCGCGAAGAAGAAAAATCTGCGGCTCATGATCGCGAAGGGCGGCATCGGTGCCGACGCGCTGCAGGAAATCCGCTCGGTGATTGGCGGCGTGCTCGTGCAGGATCGCGATCGCACCTTGGGCAATGTCCGCGAATTCAAGGTTGTCACGAAGCGCGAGCCGACCGCCGACGAATGGGCCGCGATGATGTTTGGCTGGAAAGTCGGCAAGCACGTGAAGTCGAACTCGATTGTTTATTGCCGCGGCGAACAAACGCTCGGCGTCGGCGCGGGTCAGATGGCGCGCGTCGACAGCTCGCGCATCGCAGTGTGGAAAGCGGGCGAGGCGAGTCTCGATCTGCGGGGATCGGTGGTGGCGAGCGAAGCCCTGTTTCCCTTTCCCGACGGATTGCTCGCCGCCGCGGATGCGGGCGCCACCGCGGCGATTCAACCCGGTGGTGCCATGCGCGACGCCGATGTGATCGCGGCGGCCGACGCGCGAGGCATGGCCATGGTGTTCACCGGCAGCCGTCACTTTAAGCACTGACCGAACCTTACGGCCGCGCGCGGGTCAGTGATCCACGTCCTTCTTATGAAACGTCTTCAACTCCCCCTGATCGCCGCGCTGCTCTGCTCGCTCGCTGGTTGCTACACCAATCCTGTCACCGGCCGGAAATCCATCGTCCTGCTCTCGCAAGGCGAGGAAGTCACGCTGGGCGCGACCTCCTTTCAGCAAATCCGCGAAAAGGAAAAGGCCTCGAGCGATTCCGCGGCGACTGCACGCGTGAACCGCATCGGGCAGCGCATTGCGAAAGCCGTGGGGAACGAACTCCCCGACGCCAAGTGGGAGTTCGTTGTTTTCGATTCGCCCCAACTCAATGCCTTCGCGCTGCCCGGCGGCAAAGTGGGCGTCTACGCCGGACTGCTCAAACTTGCGGAAAGTGATGCCGAGCTCGCGACCGTCATGGGTCACGAAATCGGTCACGTGATTGCGCGGCACGGCGCCGAGCGGATGTCCGAAGCGATGCTCATTTCGATGGGCGGCGCCATGGGTAGCGCGGTGGTTGAAGCGAAAACCGAAGACCCGAAATGGAAACAAGGCTTCGAGCTCGCTTACGGCGGCCTTGCCACGGTGGGTCGAGTGTTGCCGCATTCGCGCGCGAATGAAACCGAGGCCGACCGCATGGGGGCGATTTACGCCGCTCGCGCCGGCTATGATCCGCGTGCCTCGATTACATTTTGGCAGAAGATGATGGCTCAAAAGCAAGGCGCGGCCCAAGGCGGCAGCGCGGGCGGCGGTGCCATGGGCTCGCTCATGTCGACGCATCCCGCCGACGAAAAACGCATCGCGGACTTAAAAGCGCTGATGCCGCAGGTGCTGCCCATCTACGAACAGAACCGCGGGAAGCAGTAGTAGCTGCGGACAGCCGTCGCGCCACAGACTGCTTTTCCGACTGGCGCGCTGCGGGGAAAAGCGCACGGTCTTCGGATGTTCGATCCTGTTGAAAAGCTGAAGGAGTTCATCCGGCACCCCAGCGTGTCGACCGACTCGAAGTTTCGCGACGGCATGAAGGGAGCCCAGGAGTTTGTCTCCGGGCTACTGAGTTCGTTGGGCTTCAAGGTCGATGTCGTGCCGACCGAGCTTCATCCGATCATCTTCGCGCAACGCGGCGGCGACAAAAGCTGGCCCCATGTGATGATCTACGGCCACTACGACGTGCAGCCGGCCGATCCCCTGAACCTCTGGAAGACGCCAGCATTCGAGCCGACGATCGTGGGCAATCGGATCTACGGGCGGGGCGCGGCCGACAACAAGGGCCCGCTCATCACGAATATCGCGGCGATCGCACAGGCACTCGAAGAAAATCCCCAGCTGCCGCTGCGCATCACATTTTTAATCGAAGGCGAGGAAGAGATGGGCAGTCCCAGCTTCCCGAAATTCATCGAGCGCTACGCCGACAAGCTGCGCGAGGCGGATTTCGTCTATCTCTCCGACACGGCTTTGCCCAATGAGCAACAGGTCGTCCTGACCTGCGGACTACGCGGTCTCGCGCTGTTTGATGTGCACGTCACGGGACCGAAGGGCGACCTGCATTCCGGGCTGCACGGCGGCGTGTTGCATAATCCGATACAGGCGCTCGCAGAGATTATCGCTTCGCTCCACACGCCTGACGGCCGCGTGAATGTGCCCGGGTTCTACGACGCGGTGCTCGATGTGCACCCGTGGGAACGAGAGGAGCTGAAGAAGCTCGGCGCCGATGAGAAAGCCTACGCCGAATTCCTCGGGATCGACGCGTTCTACACCACGCCCGGTTACTCGCCGTTCGAAGCGGTGCGGTTTCAGCCCACGCTCGAAATTAATGGCATCGGCGGCGGATACCAAGGCGAGGGGACGAAGACGGTCATCCCGAGCAAGGCGTTCGCGAAGATCAGTTGCCGCCTGGTGCCCAATCAGCAGCCAGACGCAATCAAGCAGCTCGTGATGGCTGCAATTCGCGCGCGCACGCCGAAAGGCGTGAAGGTGGACTTCGTTGATCAGCACAAAGGCGACCCGTATGTCGTCGTCCCGCCGGATCGCTCCAACACGCCGAAGGACCAGTCGCCGGTGCTCGCGCGGGCGTTTCGCGCGGCAGATCAGGCCGTCACCGAAGTTTGGGGACGCCCGCCGCTCTATCTGCGCGAGGGCGGAAGCGTGCCGATCATCGCGGACATCAAGCGCAAGACCGGGCTCGACTCAGTGATGTTCGGCCTGTTCCTGCCGGAAGATAATCTGCATGCGCCCAACGAAAGCTTCAATCTGGACGTGATGAAGAAGGGCACCGAGACCACGCGGCGGATGCTGGTGGCGCTGGCGAAGAAGTAGATGTTTCGCCACCGGTTGCGTCCGACCCCAGAGGCTCCGCGACTCCGGAAACCAAAAACGCCCCGGGAAATCCCGAGGCGTTTTGTGTATCAAAGTTTCTTAGACGCTTAGAGGGGCATCGGCGCGGCGCGGGCCGGGTCGAGGACCACGATGTCAACGCGGCGGTCCTTGGCCATCGTGGAATCGTCGGCGTTCTTCGCCGACTCGAGACTGCCCTTGGAGAGCGCTTCGATCCGCTCCGTCTTCACCCCGAGGGTCTGAAGGTATTTTTTGGCGGCCGCGGCCCGGCGATCGCCCAGCGCGAGATTATATTCGGCCGTTCCGCGCCAGTCACAGTGGCCTTCGAGGAGCACGCGATGGGTCGGGTTCTTATCGAGGTAGTCTTTCGCCGCCTTGAGCTTCTCACGCTCGGCCGGCTTGATGTCGGACTTGTCGAAATCGAAGTAAACCGTCTGCGCCTGCAGGGCGGTGCGGTTCATGCCGGAAGGGTCGAAGCCGCCGCCATCGCGGACGGAAAGTCCCTCAGGAGCGCCGAGATTCACGCCGATCGGGCCACCACCGGTATTGCCGATGTTTTGGCCGCCGGGCGTCTGGCCAAGCATGGTCTCCGATGGGTTGGGCCGAGACGGCTTTTTAGTGCACCCCGTGAGCACCAGCGCGACACTGGCGACGACGAAGGAAAGTTTCTGCGAGGCGAATTTCATGAGAGGGAAAGGGATCGGACGCTGCGAGAGACCGTGGGACAAACGCGCCCCGTGCCGCAAGGCTTTTAGCGCCAATCGTCAGACGGTTTTCTTCGGCTCGATCAAGCCGACCTCCAACGCATAGCGCGTCAGGCTGGCGACGTCGTGCAGGTTGAGTTTCCGCATCAAATTGGTGCGGTGATTATCGACCGTTTTGACACTGATCCCGAGCTTCGCGGCGATTTCCTTCGTGCTGTGGCTCTCGGCCACGAGCTGCAATATCTCTCGTTCGCGATCAGTGAGGAAGTCGGGCGCACTGCTGGTCGCGGGATTTGCGACGACGTTGCGCAGGAGCGCGGCTACGGCCGGACCGAAGTAGGTCCCGCCGTTTGCCACGGTCTCCAAGCCCTTCTTGAATTCGAAAAGACCGGCCGTCTTTTCGACAAAACCATGCGCACCGGCTTCGAGCATCTCGCGGACCAGCACGGGGTTTTCGTGGCCGGAGAAGACGAGAACCCGCATCTGGGGAAGCTTCTTGCTGATTCGACGGAGGATATCGACGCCGTTCAGGCCCGGGAGCTTGGCATCCAGGACGCACACGTCGGGATTGCATTCCAAGCAAAGCTGGACCGCCGCCTGACCATCTCCCGCCTCGCCAACCAATTGGTAGTTCGCATCCAGTCGAAGGATTTCCACGAGCATTTCGCGAATCGCGGTTTGATCTTCGATGATAACGAGGCGCTTCATTAATGGAGGAGGGATGGAACCGGATGGATGGTGGGTCGACTGGGATTCGAACCCAGAACCTACAGCTTAAAAGGCTGCAGCTCTACCATTGAGCTATCGACCCCCATTCCAACAGAGGGGCGAAAATGGGTTTCCGCGCAGCGGGTTTGCAAGAATTTTCTCCCCTGAGGATTGTGCGAGGTCATTGACCGCGGCAATCGCGACACCTATGCACGCCACTCTCAGGACAGATCGTGGGAACAATTCAAAAATATACTCATCAGACCGAGGCAGAACGTATGTCTGCCAAAGCTCAAGAAGTTGCCCTCGACCGGCTACTCGTCGACCGATTCAAAGGCGGCGATCAGTCGGCGTTCGATGAGATGGTTTCGCGTTACTGGGATCGGATCTACTCAATGGTCCACCAGCTCCTGCGGAACCAACAAGACGCGGAGGAGGTGACGCAGGACGCATTTATCCGCGCGCACCGCGGCCTGGTGAATTTCCGGGGCGATTCCGCGTTCTCGACCTGGCTTTACCAGATTGCCACCAATCTCGCGCGCAACCGCTACTGGTATTGGTGGCGCCGCAAGCGGGATCAGTCGGTGTCGTTCGACGCCCCGGTCAGTGCGGAAAACGACATGACGCTCGCCGACATCATCCCCGCCGAAGTCGAATCGCCGGACGATATTACGGTGACGCAGGAGTTCGTCGCGCGGATCGGCAAGGGGATGGAACGACTTTCAGCCAAGCACCGCGAGATACTCGTCTTGCGGAACGTCAAAAATATGTCCTACGAAGAGATTGCCGCCATCCTGGCGATTTCCGTGGGCACCGTAAAAAGCCGCATTGCCCGCGCACGCGAAAGCCTGCGCTCCAAGCTCGGCGAGGACTTCAAATGAAAGATTCAGAGTTCATCGCACTGTTAAACCTTTATCTCGACCACGAGATCAACGCAGCGGACGCCGCGCGGCTCGAGGCTGAGGTGCAAGCCAATCCCTCCCGCCGCAAGGTGTATCAACAATACTGCCGCATGCAGAAGGGGTGTAAGCTCCTCGCGACGGATTTCGCCACCGCGGAATCAGGCGTAGCGGCTGCAGCGGACAAGAAGATTGTGCCCTTCGACCCAGTAAGTATTTCGGCGGCCGAGCAAAAGCGGCAACGCGTGCGCGGATTCTACGTTTTCGGCGGACTCGCCGCGGCGGCTGCGTGTGTCGCCTTTGTCTTCGTGAATCGCGGCGCCCCGACGGGCGAGCGCGCTCAGGAGGTCGTGGTCCAGTCAGCTCCGCTCGCAGCGGTCGCGGCAACCCCCGCAGCGAGCGCCGATCTTCCGCCACCGTTAGTCAGTCGTGGCGGCATCGTGTCAGTGGCGGGCAATCGCACTCAGCCGCAGCGCAGCCAGCCGACGCTCGTCGCGGAGCAGCTTTTCCTCAGCAACTCGACGCCGAACGCGCTGCTGACTGCATCCGCCGTCGACGCTTCGAATCAGCTCGCGTGGATCACTAACTTGCAGCTCGCGCCTCTGCCTCAGCGCACGATGGCCGATGAACTCCGATTTGATGCAGCGCCCGCGACTCTCCGGCCCGACCCACGCACGCTTGGTGGAGTTCGCGCGCAGCCCGGCGCGGAGATCGAGATGGCCGCATTCCGGTTCGTGAAGTAACTCTCGAACGAAATCCTCGACAGGGAAAAAGGCCGCGGAGTTCGCGGCCTTTTTTTGCGCGCGGACGACGTTACCCGTTGAGCGCTTTTTTGATCAGCGACTCGGTCGAAGCCTGCGGCCCCAAGGCGAGCGCGGAGCGACGCACGGCCTGATCCGCATCAGCCGCTTTGTAGCCGAGCGCGATCAAGGCTGAAACCGCATCGCGGTGCACGCTGGCGCCGGCGGGCGCGTCCGCACCGGGCTCGGTCGTTGCGGACGCGGCAAAATCGGAGCCGCCGACCTTGGACTTTAATTCCACCACGAGACGCTCGGCGGTTTTTTTGCCGATGCCGGGACATTTCGCGAGGGTCGAGATATCGCCCATCCGAATAGCGCTCTCCAGCGAAGGCAGCGACAGCCGGCTCATGATGGTCAGCGCCATTTTTGGACCAACGCCGGTCACGTTCTCGATCATCAGCCGAAAGAAATCGCGGTCCGCGGGCGTGGCGAAACCGTAGAGCGTCTGCGCGTCCTCGCGGTAAATCACGAGCGTGTGCAATTTCACCGTGGCGCCCGGCTGTGGCAGTCGTTCCGCCGTCGTCACCGGAATGTTCACCTCGTAGCCGAATCCGTTTAGCTCGATGATCGCGTGCAACGGCGTGGCGGCGGTGAGCAGCCCCTGAATTGAAGTGATCATCACTTCAGTCCCAGCACATCCTGCATGTCGTAGACCCCGAGTGGCTGAGTGACGACCCACTGGGCCGCACGCAAGGCGCCGCGCGCAAAGATACCGCGATCACTGGCCTTGTGAGTGAGCTCCACGCGCTCGCCGAGCGCGGCAAACATGACGGTGTGATCGCCAACCACGTCGCCACCGCGAAGAGCATGGACGCCGACCTCGGTGGGCTGGCGTTCGCCGGTGATGCCCTCGCGGCCGTGGCGCAGTGCCGATACGTTGAGTTTTCGCTCCTCGAGGATGATTTCGAGCAGGCGTGCGGCGGTGCCGCTGGGCGCGTCTTTTTTGAAGCGGTGATGCATTTCGATCACTTCCGTGTCGTAGTCGGCTCCCAGCACTGCGGTGGCGTGACGCGTGAGCGCGAAGAGCAAGTTCACGCCGACCGAAAAATTTCCTGCCCACACGCACGGCACCTTGGCGGCCAGGGCGAGCAATTCCTTCTTCTCGTCCGCGCTGTGCCCGGTGGTGCCGAGAACGACAGGTTTGCGCTGCGCCACCGCCGCCTGCAGGAGTGCGCGCGTCGCCGCATGCGAGCTGAAGTCGATGACGGCGTCGCATTGCGTGAGCCCTGCAGCAATATCGTCGCCGACATCCACGGCACCGGCCACCGCAATGTTCAGCTCCTTCGCGGCAACGGCGACGGCTTGTCCCATGCGCCCCTTGGCGCCGTTGATCAAAATACGGATCGCCATGACGCGCCTCAGAGCTTGGCGAGCACTTGTTCCAGCGCTTTCGCGTTGGCCGCGCTCATGTCGCAGAGGGGCGAACGCACCTCAGCAGAGCGAATGATCCCCGCGCGCCGCAACGCGACCTTGATCGGCACCGGATTCGGCTCGATGAAGAGCGTCTTGAATGCGGGGTAGAGCTTGCGGTGGATCTTCAAGGCCTTCGCGAATTCGTCGGCGAGCGCGAGTTTCACCATCTGGCCGATTTCCCGCGCGTAGAGATTCGACGCCACACTGATCACGCCCTCGGCACCGACCGCCATGAAGGGGAGGGTGAGGGAGTCGTCCCCGCTCAGCACGACAATGTCGCGACCGAGCGCCTGCTTAAACTGATCCACGCGA
Organism: Opitutaceae bacterium; assembly: GCA_031425115.1. Taxonomy (GTDB): domain Bacteria; phylum Verrucomicrobiota; class Verrucomicrobiia; order Opitutales; family Opitutaceae; genus ER46. Next base: position 9,597 of record JANPIT010000524.1, read on the forward strand.
TCGACGCTGCCACCTGCTTCCTTGATCCACGCCACGTGTTTGAATTTCGCGCGAAGACGTTCGACGACGCTGACGCTGATTTCAATGCCGCAGCGTCCGGGAATGGAATAGAGCACGATCGGCTTATCCGTGGCCTCGGCGACCGCGCTGAAATGGCGAAACAATCCTTCCTGGCTCGGTTTGTTGTAATAAGGCGCCACGACCAGCATCGCATCGGCACCGGCCTCATGCGATAGCCTCGTGAGCTCGACGGCCTCGTGCGTGGAATTTGAACCTGTTCCGGCAATGACGGGGGCGCGCCCGCGTGACTCAGCGATCACGAAGCGAATCACCTCCATGTGCTCATCCCAATTCAGCGTAGGCGACTCGCCAGTCGTTCCCACCGGCACGAGTCCATTGATGCCACTTTTGATCTGATGCGCGACGAGTTTTCCCAGGTCTTCATAGGAGACCTGGCCGTCGCGAAACGGAGTGGCGAGCGCAGTTATGGTGCCGGTGAGCGGACGAAGTTTCATGAAAACGGGCAATGAAGCCTTGCGGGACAGAGCACGGCGAAATAAAGAATCCGCAACGCTTTTTTACCCACATGGCCAACGCGACCCTCACACCGCACACGGAAATGATCAACGACCTGCTCCGGCTGGCGGTTGAGAGCGGCGTGAGCGATGTGATCATCAAAGCGAACAAGCCAGGCTACGTGCGGCTCGCGGGAAAATTAAAGCCCGTGGATATGGATCCGATCACGTCGCCGGAAGCGGATGCGTTTGTGACGGAGCACGTGCCGAAGATTTTTCGGCCGCGGTGGGACGATGAGGGGCAGGTCGACTTTGCGTATTCGTTCGAGGGAGTGGGCCGCTTCCGCGTAAACGCGTTTCATCAACGCGGGCTGGTGAGCATCGTGATGCGTCACATCAAGAGCACCGTGCCAAACTTTGGGCAGCTCGGGCTGGGCGAAACCGAGAACGCGTTGATCAAGCTGTCGCAGGCAAAGGATGGCATTCTCTTGGTCTGCGGCGCGACGGGCTCCGGCAAGAGCTCAACGATGGCGGCGATGATGAACTGGATTAACCAGAATCTCGACAAGCACATCGTCACGATCGAAGACCCGATCGAATACACCTTTCAAGACGACAAGTCGCTTTTCCAGCAGCGCGAAATCGGCCTCGATGTGCCGAACTTCCAATTGGCGATCAAGGCGGTGCTGCGCCAGAATCCCGATATCATCCTCGTCGGCGAAATGCGCGATCGCGAGACCTTCGAAACCGCGATCTCCGCTGCCGAAACGGGCCATTTGGTTTTCTCCACGATGCATGCGGGCACTGTCGCGCAGTCGCTGACCCGCCTGTTTGAATTCTTTCCCGCCGAGGAAGTCCTCCAGGCGCGCCGGGCGATTGCGGGCACACTGCGTGGATTTGTCTGCCAAAAATTGGTGCCCACCATCGAAGGCACCGGCCGCGTGCCTGTGAACGAAATCCTCACCGCGGATGCGACGGTGCGGAATCTCATTCTCGAGGGCCAGAACGAGAAAATCCAGGGCCTGCTCGAGAGTAACGCGGACTCCGCGACGTTCTCGTTCAACAAAGATCTATACCGGCTGATCAAAGCAGGCCGGATCAGCAAGCAAGACGGGCTGAAGTTCTCGCCGAACCCGCAACAACTGGAAATGAACCTGAAGGGGATCTTCATCAAATCGTGAAGACCGATCGCCAGCGCTCGAGTTGGATCGCGCTGGTCGCGGCGGTCGCCTTGGGCCTGGTTGCGAGTCACGCGGCAGAAGACAAACCGGCAACGGCGGCGCCCTCAGCTTCGGCCGACGCGCTGACGAATGCGCGCCGCGAATTCGACGCTGTGAAAGCCGGGCGCGGCGCGGCGCAGCCCCAGAAGAACGATCTGCCCCGCGTATCCATTCCGGAGATGCAGGCGCCACCGCCGCCCGCGGGCTCGTGGCAGCCGCCGAAGTCGACTAAGCCCGAGAAGAAATCGGCAAACTGGTTGGTCGAAGCCATGGAGAAATCTGCGGAGGCGCGCAGTGACCGCGACCGCGAGCGCACGGGCGGGGGAACTGCGATGGGCATGAACGAACGTGAACGGGATCGCCTGCGAGACGGGCGAGCCGGCGACACAGACGTTGGCGAGCGCGGGGAGCCGGGCGAACCGCGCAGCGAACGTCGCTCCACTGACGAACGCGAACCAAGGTCTGCGACCGCGGTTTCGAACCCGCTGACGGGCTATCTCGGGACGTGGATGACACCGCAGGATTTCGCGCTGTTGAAGCCTGGGATCGATCAATCGGCCGCCAACTCGGCCGAGCCGTTCGGAAATGGCGCAAGTAATTTCAGCAGCGTCGCACCGACGTTGCCCACGCTCGGCCCTGATGGACTCCTCGGTTCCAGTGCGGCGTCGGCCCGGCCAGCCGCTGCCGCGCCGCGCGAGAACCCCTATCTGGCGATGCTCAACACCGTGCCGAGCCCCGCGATCGCCGCGCCTACCGCGGTATCTCCGACCATCGGTTCGAGCGCCCCGAGCATGCCGCCCTCGATCATTGCTCCAGTGGTGCCGAAGCCGAATCCGAAGTCGGCGGTTCCTGATTTCGCCAAGCCTTCCACCGACGAAAAGTATTTCAAGCAGCTCAAACGTTTTTAGGGCTTGGATTTGCCGAGGGCGGGCGATTGTGTCGCGTGTTTCAAACATGGCGTTGGCATTATTATTTGCAGGACAAGGAGCCCAAAAAGTTGGCATGGGGAAGTCGTTGAGCGAGCAATCCACCGCCGCGCGCGCCCTCTACGACCAGGCAAACTCAGTGCTGGGCTGGGACTTGAGGAAAGTGAGCTTTGAAGGACCCGAGCCAGAATTGACGCAGACAAAGGCGTGTCAGCCGGCGCTTTTCGTGCACGGATTGGCGGTTTTGGCTGCCCTGCGAGAAGCGGGTAAGATCTCGGCGGGCGAACCCGCGATGGCCCTCGGGCTGAGTTTGGGCGAGGTCACGGCCTATTGCGCCGCGGGCGTTTTCGATTTTGCGACAGGTCTGAACATCGTCGCAGAGCGCGGGCGCCTGATGCAGCAGGCGTGCGAGCAGACGACGGGCGGCATGGCCGCCATCATCGGTGAAGAGCGCAGCAAGGTTCAGGAATTGTGCCGCGAGTTCGACATCGAGGCGGCGAATTTCAATGCGCCGGGCCAGATCATCGTTTCCGGCGAGAAGTCCAATGTCGGCGCCGCGGTCGCCGCGGCGAAAGACCGGGGACTCAAGAAAGTCATGCCGCTCAACGTTGCCGGAGCTTATCATTCGCGCCTGATGGAGCCGGCACGGGCGGCATTCGCGGCCCACCTCGAGCCGATCACGTTCCACGCGCCGGCGTTTACCGTGTTCACGAATACCACGGGCCAAGCCATCACCGAGCCGGCTGCCATCAAGGCTGCGTTGGTGAAGCAGGTCGTATCGTCGGTCTTGTGGGAAGATTGCATGCGTTCCGCTGCGGCGGCCGGTGCCACTGAATTCTGGGAACTCGGACCGGGCGGCGTCCTCAGTGGATTGGCCCGGCGCACGGAGAAATCCTGGACCGTAAAGAGCATTTCTGAATTCGCCGACGTGGCTGCCGCCTGACCCGATGCCGTTTAAATACACCCGCAATTTTTGCATCATCGCCCACGTCGACCACGGGAAGACCACGCTGTCGGATCGGTTGCTCGAATACACCAATCAGGTCTCGCAGCGCGTGCTGACCGAGCAGCACCTCGACTCGATGGATCTCGAGAAAGAGCGCGGTATTACGATCAAGTCGCATCCGGTCACGATGACGTATCCCGCGAAGGACGGGCACATCTACAAGCTCAACCTGATGGACACGCCGGGCCACGTGGACTTCTCCTACGAGGTCTCGCGCTCGCTCGCAGCGTGCGAAGGTGCGGTGCTGCTGATCGACGCGGCGCAGGGCGTCGAAGCGCAGACGGTCGCGAATGCGCACCTCGCGTTCGCCCAGAAGCTAAAAGTCATTCCGGTCATCAACAAGATCGACCTCCCGAGCGCCAATCTCGAACTCTGCCTGAAACAGCTCGAAGACATTCTGACGATTTCCGCCGAGGAGGCGATTCTCGCGAGCGGCAAATCAGGCATCGGCATTCAGGACATTCTCGAGGCGGTGGTGCAACGCGTCCCGCCGCCGCGGTGGACGGATCATCCGCAGTTCCGCGCGTTGGTGTTCGACTCGCTCTACGATTCGTATCGCGGGGTGATTTCCTACGTCCGCGTGTTTTCCGGCACGGTCAAGGCCGGTGAATTCATGCTCTTGATGAGCAACAACGTGAAATCCGAGGTGAAGGAGGTGGGAGTTTTCACGCCGAAGATGGAGAAGATCGCCACGCTCGGGCCTGGCGACGTCGGCTACATCGTGTGCGCGATCAAGGATCCGTCGGAGATCAAGACCGGCGACACCATCACCCACTCAAACCGGCCGGCGACCGAGATGCTGCCGGTCTACAAGGAAGTCCGCCCGATGGTGTTCTGCGGACTGTATCCCGTCGACACCTCGGACTACGAAAAACTGAAGGCGGCGGTCGGCCGGCTGCGACTGAACGATTCGGCCTTCGTCTATGCGTCGGAGAGCTCGGTCGCGCTCGGTTTCGGTTTCCGCTGCGGCTTCCTCGGGTTGCTGCACATGGAAATCATTCAGGAGCGGATTCGCCGCGAGCACGACGTGGACATCATCTCGACCTACCCGAGTGTCGTCTACCATGTGATCAAGCACGGCGACGTGAAGCTCGACATCGACAATCCTGTGAACTTGCCGGATGCCGGCGAGATCATCGAGATCCGCGAACCGACGATCAAGGCGTCGATTCACATCCCAAACGATTCGATGGGCGACATCCTTTCGCTCGTGATGGAAAAACGCGGCACCGTCGAACACACCGACACGCTCGACGCGACGCGCGTCATGCTCTCGTGCGTGCTTCCACTCAACGAAATTCTCGTCGATTTCAATGATCGGCTGAAGAGTGTCACGCACGGCTATGGCTCGATGGATTACGAATTGGGCGAGTATCGCGCGTCGGACCTCGTGAAGATGGAAATCCTCGTGAACGCCGACCCGGTCGACGCATTCGCGAGCATCGTGCACCGAGACAAGGCTGAGGCGAAAGGCCGTGAGCTTTGCGAAAAGCTCGCCGAGATCATCCCGCCGCAAATGTTCAAGGTGGCGATTCAGGCCGCGATCGGCGGCAAGATCATTGCCCGCGACAACGTGAAGGAGATGCGGAAGGACGTGACCTCAAAATGTTACGGCGGTGACATCAGCCGTAAACGAAAGCTGCTCGATAAGCAGAAAGAGGGCAAAAAGAAGATGAAGCAGTTCGGCAAGGTTTCGATCCCGTCGGACGCCTTTATCAAGGTGCTCAAAACCAACTAACACCGGCGTCGCCATGTTCGGCTTCTTCGCATCCCGGGAAAAGAAAATGCGCGAGAACGCGGGCAACTGGCTCGAACTCGCCGAGAAGGTGTATCACTATCGCCGTGACGTGCTGCCCACCGCACAAGTCGGCGAATTACAGTCACGGATGGCGGAATTGCGCGCCCAGCTGAAGGAGCGCGTCGGAGCCGAGAAGTTGAAACTCGGGATTGAACGGCTCGAGGAAGTCATGCGGCGGACGGGCGGGGCGATTTATCCGAAAACGGCTTTGGTGGAGAACGTCGAATTTTTCCTGGTAGCCGCTATCGTGATCCTGGGCATTCGCACGTATTTCGTGCAGCCGTTCAAGATTCCGACGAACTCGATGTGGCCGACCTACAACGGCATGACGCCGCAGGTCTACCAGACGCCCGCCGAGGAACCATCGAAGCCCGCGATTGCGGCCCGATTGCTCGCATTTGGCGC
>JANPIT010000525.1:0-2127 GCA_031425115.1 Opitutaceae bacterium
GGCAGGAAGCGGCGGATGTAGTCCACATTTCCAAACGCCCAGCGAACCGTTTCCGTGCCGCTGCCGAGGTGCGGGTTCAGCAGAATGTTGATGTCGTCGTCAAACAGCAGCCAGTCGAAGCCGAGCACCGGAGCGGTGACGAGCAGCACGCTGACGGCTGTGGTGGCGGCCATACCCGTCACCCTGACATGGGCTCGGCGCAGGAAAGGAATGGGGTGCGGGGAAGTCGGCGTCATCGACGACGAGCCCGGCGAGCGGGCTGCGTCGTCAGCCTCGCAGCGCGCCTGTTCTCGTCAACGCCCGGAGCGCCCCCGGGCCCTTCGTATGACGTCGAGCGCGGTGCCACGCGCCCGGCCACGTGGCCTCCAAATTACGCGGCAAGCCCGGCGGTGAGCGCCAGCGCGCCTTTGGCTCGATTCAGAATGTAGAGGTGATAGCCGGGCGCGCCGTTGGCGAGCAGGCCGCGGATCTGGGTGAGCGCCCAATCGATCCCGATGGTCTCGAGGACGTCGGTATTTTCCGCGGCGACTTCGAGGCGGGTGATGAGCTGCTGGGGCAGGGAGGCACCGCACATCTGAGTGAACCGCTGAATCTGTTTCAACGAAAGCACCGGCATGATCCCGGGCACGATCGGCACCGTGATGCCCGCTGCCCGACACCGTTCGACAAAGCGGTAGTAGACGGTGTTGTCGAAGAAAAGCTGCGTCGTGACGAAGGCGGCGCCAGAGTCGACCTTGCGTTTGAGATTGGTCAGATCGACGTCGAGCGAAGGGGCCTCGGGGTGGCGTTCCGGATAACCGGCGACGCCCAGACAGAAATCGGGCTGACGCGCCTTGAGGAGGGAAACGAGTTCGTTGGCGTTTCGGAGCCCATCGGTGGCGACCGTGAACTCGGTGGCGCCTTTCGGCGGATCGCCGCGGAGCGTCATGATGTTTCGAAACCCGCCGTCGTGAATTTTGTCCGCGATGGCCGCGAGCTCGGTGCTCGAGTGGCCCACGCACGTGAGGTGCGGCATGACGGTGAAGCCAAAATCGTTTTTCAGCAGCGCGCACACCTGGGCGGTGCGGTCGCGCGTGGTGCCGCCGGCGCCATAGGTCACCGAAACGAAATCGGGTTCCATCCGCTTCAGAGCGGACGCGGTCGCACGCAGGGCTTCGACGCCGGCATCGTCCTTCGGTGGGAAGAACTCGAGCGAGCGGAGCGGGCGCTTTTGCGCGAATAGTTCAGAGATGGGCCGATCGGGCGTCATAAGGACGTATCAACGCATATGTAAGCGTTGATGTGTGTAAAGGGTGGAGTTGATGAAGCGGAAGGTAGAAGCGAGGCGAAGAACCACTTTGGACTTCTGCTTTGCCCTCTGGTGCGGCGTCCTGCGCAATTTTTGCGGTGTGGGGCTATCCTGGCGGTGCTTTGAGTTACGGGAGGGGGAGCCTGCGCAGGAGGGGACCCTTTGCTGACTTCTGATTTACCGATTGGTCTCCGCGGTGCGTCCGTCAGAGTTTCCAAGATGAAACATTGGCTGATCCTGCTAGTAGCGGCTGGGCTCGAGGTCGGCTGGGCGGTCGGGCTGAAATACACGCACGGATTCACGCGGCTGTGGCCGTCGGTGGCGACCATCGCGATGATGGCGGCGAGCATGTATCTGCTCGCGATGGCGGCGCGCGTTTTGCCGATCGGCACTGCCTACGCGGTGTGGACAGGGATAGGAGCGGTGGGGACGGCGCTGCTGGGGATGGTCATTTTTCAGGAGCCGGCGAACGCCGCGCGGATCGCATGTATGGTGCTCATTGTCGGCGGCGTCGCTGGGCTGAAATTATTCAGCGCCTGAACTGCGCATAAAAAAGCGCGGGCTGGGGGCCCGCGCTGAAAGCTGAGATTGAAGCGAAGCGCTTACTTTTTGCTCTCGGGCTTCTTCTCTTCCGTCGTGGTGATCGGAGTGGCGGGGGCCGGCGCCGGAGCCGCGGGCGCGGGTTCGAAGAGTTCATCCGCCTTCTGCGGCAAACCGGTAAACGTGTAGTCGGAGATCTGGAAGGCGCGCTTATCCATCAGGGCATTGACCGGGGCAGACGCCTCGCTGTGCGAGATGATCGCGACGACCGGGCCGGCGGGAATGGTTTCGAACTCGGG
>JANPIT010000526.1:0-1679 GCA_031425115.1 Opitutaceae bacterium
CAATCGCTCGATGCCTACCGCGGCCTCATCATGGTGGCGCTCGCGTTCAACGGTTTTGGCCTGGCCGCGACCGCGCGCAATCATCTGAAGGCCACTCCGGACTCCGGGTTTTGGGCGGCCGTGTATCATCAATTTGAACACGTCGAGTGGATTGGCATCGGCTTCTGGGACCTGATCCAGCCGTCGTTCATGTTCATGGTGGGCATCTCGATGGCCTATTCCTACCTCCAGCGGCAGCGCGCCGGTCATCCTTGGACTCGCATGTTCGGGCATGCGACGTGGCGCGGCTTCGTGCTTATCGCGCTGGGCATTTTCCTCATCTCGAATTCGGCGCGCTCCACGACGTGGTCGTTCATGAATGTGCTAACGCAGATCGGCCTTGGTTATCCGTTCCTGTTTCTCCTTTGGGGCCGCTCGCGACGAACCCATCTCTGCGCCGCTGCCGCGCTCTTATTGGGCACGTGGGCTCTCTATGCGTTCTACCCCGGGCCCGGGGTGGATCCCGCCAACGGTGCGCCGGCCCGCGGGGTGACGGCGACGTGGGCGCAACTCCACCTCACAGACGTGGCGCCCGCGTGGCACAAAAACTCCAACGTCGGCCATGCCATCGACACGTGGTTGTTGAACCTCTTGCCTCGCCGCGAGCCGTTTGCGTTCAACTCCGGTGGGTATCAGACGATTAACTTTATCCCAGCTCTCGCCACGATGCTCTTCGGGCTGATGTGCGGAGAGATGCTCCGCTCCGGACGCGCACCGCATCGCAAACTGCAATTTCTCATCCTGGCCGGCATCGGGGGCATCGTCGTCGGCCTGATCTGGGCGCGGCTTGGCGTCCCGATCGTGAAGCGCATCTGGACGCCCTCGTGGGCGGTCTACTCCACGGGGTGGTGCTGCCTGATTCTCGCGGCGCTTTACGCCGTGATCGACCTACGCCAGTGGCGCACCTGGAGTTTTCCGCTGCTGGTGGTAGGGATGAACTCAATCGCGATTTATTGCATGGGCATGCTTCTGCGTTCGTGGACGGCCAAGACATTGCAAACGCACTTGGGCGATGAGGCGTTCAACGTCTTCGGCGCGGCGAACGCACCGTTCGTGCAGGCAACCCTCGTCGGCCTGGTCTTCTGGCTCGTTTGCTGGTGGATGTATCGCCGGAAGATTTTTCTGCGAATCTAGGCTATCCCTTCTCCGCACTGCTCGTGCCAAACACCCGCGTCGGATCCCCGGGGTGCCGATTCTCGCCCAGATACATTCGCGTAAAGGCGCGCTGGATACGGAAGCCATGGCGCTCGATCAGCGCTCGGGCCGAGGAATTCGGGTGCGGCACATCGACAAAGACGCGGCGACCCGTCGTTCGCCCAAAAAACGCCCGCAACAAGCTCGCGGCCACCGCCTCGTCGTCCGCGAGCCACGGTCCAAGCTGCAGTGCATTCTGCCCCTCGCGGGCGATCAAGTAGCCGCGCACCCGCGACCCATCGCGAACCAGGAAGCACAGCTCCGGATTGCGTCCACTCATTGAGCGCAGCACCGCTCCTCGCTCCGCGCCAAATCCCGGCGCATCAAACGCGATGACGTCGGATAAATCGGCCGCCGTGAGCGCGTCCACCCGCTCGCCCCTCGCCGTGGACACATCGCGGTCCGGTGCTGGCGCGTTTCCCTCGTAGCGCGAAAGGTCATACTCG
>JANPIT010000527.1:0-14382 GCA_031425115.1 Opitutaceae bacterium
CGCGAGCGGATCCGCACGGAGCCACGCTCCCGTGCGTTCATCGAAAATCTCGGCCCACGCATGCGCGTCCGCATTACGGATCGTGAAGTTGTTCGAATAGCCGTTCCAACTGCCGCCGCGAAACCCCGTGATCACGCGCGCGGGAAATCCCGCCGCCCGCGCGAGGAGCACGAAAGAGCCGGCGAACAGCTCACAATGCCCCGCAGACCGCGAGTCCAGCCAGCGCACCAGCGGGTCGCCGTCACCGCCCGGAATAGCCGGCGCGAGCGAATACTCGTGCTGGCGTTTCAACCACGCCGAGATGCGGAGCGCCGAATCTGCGGCGGACAAAGTTTCACCTCCCAAAATCTCGGTCACCAGCCGCGCCAGCGTCGCGATATCCGCCGGACGCGCGATGCCATTCCACGTCTGCAGCGATCCTCGCCGCGACTCCGTCAGCACGCGCTTTGACCAACGTTCCGCAAATGCCGGGTCCGGCAGGCTCCCGGCGAGCTCGAATCCTTCCACTCGATACGCGGTCATCGACACCGGCTCTTCACGCAACTGCACGATGTTCAAGTAAGGCGCCTGGCGAAAATTCTGCTGCTCGCGAAAACGCAGCACCTCGAACTGACCGAGCAACGGCAAAAATCGGCTCACGCCCGACTCGAGATAAAACGTCCATTGCACGCCCGCGCCTTTCTTGGGCTTGGCTTCGCCGTGGAGGAACGAGTGCGTGCGCTCGTTGCCGAATTCCTGCCGGCGCAACATCGGCGAAAGGCGAAACGTGCCGTTCTCGTAGCTATCGAGCGCAAGCATCCGCCAGTAAGGCGACGCCGGGATTTGCGATTGATCCGACACGTCGACGCTGAGCGCCAGACTGTTGTCCTGCTGGATGTCAGTGACGTCACCGAAGCGGATCGTGTCGCTGAAACCGGTTTTTGCCTTTTTCGAAATGAAGCGGTCGAGAAACATGCTGTTCTCGAGCTGGAAACGCGGAATCGCGAGGAACAGCAGTGCCGAGACGCCCAGCACGCCGGCGAACAAAACCGCCCCGAGCGCCACGACGCGCCAGTCAGTCACCTCGCGCAGCCGCCGGAAGAGATGCGGCCAGTCCGCGTGCTGCGCCCACAGAGGCGTCTCGCCGAAGGGCACCGGTCGCTGCGGCGTTCGCCCCAGCGCCACATCGCTCAGCGTGACCACGAGGAGCAACGCCAGCGCACACCCCGTGTAGATCAGAATCTGTGCCGCAAATGTGAGCGAGACCGTGAGGACTCCCGCGACAATCACGAGAAACAGCCCGAGCACGATGATCTGCAGGTCATCGCGGCGTTGGCGGTAGGTGATTGCGCGATACAGCAGCAGGAGAATATCCAGTCGCACCATCGCCGGCAGCACTTCGGTTTTCAGCCACAGATCGCCCGCGAAAAAAGCGGCGATCACCGGGAAGGCCAGCGTGTGCACGAAGCCCGGCACTTTGGCGGGCAGCGTGGGCCGCCAGGTCGTCGCGATCGTCGCGATTGTCGTAAGGCCCATGAGCGTCCACGCCTCGACGTCCATGTAGAGCACGGTGCTCACGCCCAGCAGCGTCATCAGCCCGCCCAAAAGCCACTTGAGTTGGTGAAGCTCGTCGGGCGTGAGCTGCGGGCGTCGGGCGACGGAACTCATACGGAGGCGGCTTTCTGTCCGTCGACGTCCGCCACCACCCCACGCAGCCCATCCGGCGAAAAGGTCATCATGTTTTTTCGAGCCACCCCTTGAAACTGCGCTCCGGCCGCCGCCTCGATCGGACGCGCCAGCGCGAGCTTGTCCAACCACAGCTCGAGGTCGTGCACGCGGCGCACCGACATCGGCGCTTCCGCGTTGATGGCCACGCCGACCAATCGGCCCACCCGGAACAGGTCCTCCGCCAGCGTCGCGCAGAAGCTGATGAGCAACTCGAATTGCTCCGGCCGCGGCCACACTTCCGCTTCAGTGCGCAGCCAGATGGAGTAACCCTCCGCGCTCTCGGCCGCGAATTGCCGCACCAGCAAAGTCTGCGTGCGCGCACTTGCCTTCCAATGGATCAGCCGGTGCGAATCACCCGGCGCATAACGGCGCAGGGCCAGCAAATCGCCACCCGTGCCGGCGCGCGGCACGCGTTCCCCTCCCGTCGCGCGGCGCGAGCTCCCGACGAGATGCCGGCGATACTCGACTGGCGCTGGCCACACCGTCGTCGCCGCCGTGAGCTCGGTGCCCAGATCTTTTCGGAGAAAGCCAAAGGGAAACAGCGAGCCCACGCTAATCAGGTCGACGCGCAATCGACCGCGTCGCTCCGGCTTGAGCACCCACTCCACGCGGCTTTCGCCACGAGGATCAAGTCGCCCCGGCAGCGGCACGCGGCTGCGGCTTTGCGCCGCATCGGCCTTCGCTAGGGCAGCCCGCACATCGGCGCCGCGCGCGGTCACCGTGGACTCCGCGCGTTGCCCGACGGTCGTATCGATCACGCGCGCCCCGAATTCGAACCACAGCCCGTAAGTGGGCAGAAAGCGTTTGTCGTTTCGCAGCTCGAGCGCGACGACCGCGTCGTGCCCCACGCGCAACGGCGGAGCGACTTGCAGCCGCCAACGCAGACCACGGATGTTCAGCCAGGATAACACCCCGCTCAGGATCAGACACGCGAGGAGGAGCGAGAGCGTGATGAAGAGGATGTTGCTCGACGAATTATAGGCCGCCGTGCCAATGCCCATGGAAAGCCCGATCAAGACCAGCCCGGGAATCGTGGGCAGAATCCGGTGCCCGCGTTTCGGATACACCAGCGACCAGAGAAATTCGGCCCAGGTGAACTTGCGGCGCTGCGCCCGCGCGCCGGGTCCGGACCATTCCACGTCGATGTTCATCGACGTGCCGCCCAGGGGGGCGGAAGCACCAAGCACCATGCTCCAAGCTCCAGAGAAACTACAAACACAGATAGACTGGGTTGATGTTTGTCCATTGGTGCTTCTTTGGTGCTTGGAGCGTGGAATTTGGAGCTTCCGCGCGTCGCGTGCGCGTCACGCCGGCAACGGGATCGAACTGAGAATCCGTTTCAACACCGCCGCCACCGCGCGCCGCTCCTCCAACGCATCGCTCGTCTGCCGGGACAACGCGAGCCGGTGCGCGAAAATCGGCGTCACCAACTCCGTCACATCCTCCGGCATCACGAAATCACGGCTATGCACCAACGCCCGCGCCTGCGCGGCCGTGCGCAGCGCCACGCCCCCGCGCACGCTCACGCCGCTGCGGAACTCCGCCTCGGTCCGCGTCGCGGTCACGATCCGCAAAATGTAATCGAGCACACTCTCCTCCACGAAAACCTGCTGCGCCAGTGACTGCAGCGAGAGGATGTCGCTGCGGGTGACCACCGGGTTTAGCGCGATCGCGTCATAGCCGCCGCGGGCCGTGCGCAAGATCTCCCGCTCGTCGTTCGCCTCAGGGTAGCCCATGCGCAGTCGCATGAGGAAACGATCCATCTGGCTTTCGGGCAGCGCAAAGGTGCCCTCGTAGTCCACTGGATTTTGCGTGGCGAAGACCATGAAAGGCGCGCCGACCGCATGCGCCTCGCCATCGACCGTCACTCGCGCGCGATCCATCACTTCGAGGAGCGCCGACTGCGTCTTCGGCGTCGCGCGGTTGATCTCGTCCGCCAGCACGACATTCGCGAACACGGGGCCTTTCTTGAAGATAAACTCCTTCACCGTCTCGTCGTAGATGGCCACGCCCGTCACATCGCTCGGCAACAAATCACTCGTGAATTGAATGCGCGAGAACGCGCAGTCCATTGAGCGCGCCAGCGAATACGCCAGCGTCGTCTTGCCCACGCCCGGCAGATCCTCGATCAGCAGATGACCGCCGGCCACGAGGCAAACCATCACCTGGTCGATCACGTCGTCCTTGCCGCGGATGGTGACGCGCATGTTGGCGCGGAGTCGGTCCAGCGCTTGTTTCGCCTCGTTGATTTGTGCCGGCTGGACGAAATCGCTCATGAACGGCCACGCTAGCGGAGTGCGCCGCGCCCGCAAACCGCTTTTTGCCAAAGGCGTAACGCGACCCGCCGCGGCCCGAAGCCGGGCTACTCGGATCCGGCGCTTCGCTTGAAATCGCCCGCCTTGAAAATGCTCAGCTGGTCGGGGTCGATATGTCGACGCAGCGCCGCCGTAACCTCCTCGGCGGTCAGCGCGCCAATCTTCCGCTCCAGTTCCGCGGTCACTTTCGACGTGCGGCCATAGCGGGCCTGCGACTGAAGTAAATTCACCAATGTCCCGTCCTGCGAGCGACCCACCCGCCGCGATTGCAGCCAGCCGTTCTTCGCCGTGGCGACTTCATCTGCCGCGAACCCGTCCTTCAACGCCCGCGTCAGCTCTTCGCGAAAAGCCGCCTCAACCTTCGCGATATTCGGCGGATTCGCGATCGCCGACGCCAAGAACGTCCCGAGCCGCTCGCCAGGTAACGCGCTGATTCCAGCCGACACACTGTAGCTCAGACCTTCCTTCGCCCGGATGCGCAGATAGAGCCGCGCCGCGCTGTGCCCACCGAGCATGTAACCCGCCAACGCCATCGCGGGATAATCCGCGTGTTCATCGGTGATCGGCAACAGCGCGCCCACGGTGAACAACGCATTCGCCTTGTCCGGCGTCTCGATCCGCTCATTCACCCCGGCGATCTTGGCGTAGTCGCGCTTCCACTCGGCAAACGGCCGCGGGCTGCGCCACCCGCCGATCAGTTCGCCCGCCAGCTTCTGGATTTGCGGCGCATCGAAATCGCCCACGACCACGAGTTCCCCGTGCGACGCTCCAGCGAACTCACGCCAGAAGGTCTTCACGTCTTCGACCGTCAACGCCTGCAACGCCGCGATTGACTCTTCCGGCAGACGCACCGCGCGCGGATCCTCCGCGGCAAAGGGCCGCAAGTGCCGCTGCAGCCGTAGCGACGCCAGCGCCGCCGGATCGCTGCGCTGCGACTCGTAGCCGGCGAGCTGCTCCTGTTGAAACCGTTCGAATTCCGCCGCATCAAACGCCGGCTCGCGCAGCACCTCAGCCGCCAGCTTCAGCACCTCGGGCAAACTCTCGCGCACCGTCTCGATATTCACGCTCACGCCGCCGATCGAAGGCGCCGCAAAGAGCCGCGACTTCAAACGCGTCAATTCATCCGCGATCTGCTGCCGCGTGCGATTCTTGGTGCCCCGCGTGAGCAACGACCCCGCCGCAAGCGAGGCCGTGCGCTTGCCGCTGAGACTCTCTGCATCGCCGAACCGCAGCGTGAGCTCGGCGCGCACCACGTTGCCGCGCGTGGTCTTGGGCAGCAGCGCGAACTGCACCCCGCCCGGCAGCGTGCCCCGCTGCGTGCGCGCATCAATGTTCTCAGGCGAAGGATCAAAGGCCTCACCCTGCGCAACCGCGGCGTCACCCTTGTATCCAGCGACCAATGACTCCAGCGCGGGCGCCGCCGGGATCTCGGCCCGCACCGGATGAGCCTCGGGAATGAACACGCCCACCGTGCGATTCGACGGCACGAAATACGTGCGCGCCACCCGCTCCACGTCGGCCTGAGTCGCATTACGGAGCCAATCGCGCTGCAGAAACACCAGGCGCCAGTCGCCCGCCGCCTGCGCTTCGCCGAGCGCAAAGCTCACCGCGCTCGAGTCCGTGAGCGAGAGTTCGACCTGCCGCAGCAGTTTCGCGCGCGACCGATTCACTTCGTCCACCGTCGGCAGATTCGCCGCGAGCCCATCCATCGCTTCCAGAATGATACCGCGCACCTCATCCAGCGACTGCTCCTTGCGCAACGAAGCGGCGACGGTCGCAAACCCCGTCTCTCTCAAGCCGCTCGCCCCCGCGCCCACGGAGGTCGCCTTCTTGGTTTCGATGAGGCTTTTGAAGAGCCGTCCGTTGGGCTGGCCAGCGAGCACATCCATCACGATGCGCAGCGCGCCGATGTCCGGATGCGAACCGGCGGGGACGTGATAGCCGACACTCACCGCCTGCGTTTCGCCGACGCGGCGCAGCGTGATCGAGCGTTCGCCGTCCTGCGTCGGCTCCGTCGTGTAAGTGTTGGGGATCGGCTTGGGCGAGCGCGGGATGGGACCGAATTTCTGCGCGACGAGGTCGAGCGCGCGCGCCGGCTCGAATTTTCCCGCGATCACCAGAACCGCGTTGTTCGGGTGGTAATAGCGATCGTAGAACGCCTGCAGCCGCTCGATCGGCACACCTTCGACATCGCTGCGGGCGCCGATGATGGTCTTGCCGTAGTTGTGCCACAGAAACGCGGTCGAGCGCAGGCGTTGATTGAGGATCGCCGCGGGATTGTTTTCGCCGGCTTCCATTTCGTTGCGCACGACGCTCATCTGGCTCGCGAGAATCTCCCGCTTCATCGGCGCGCCACGCATCCGATCCGCCTCCAGGTCGATCGCCCAGTCGAGGTTTTCGTCGGATGCCGGGAAACTCTCGTAGTAGTTCGTGCGATCGTAGGAGGTCGACGCGTTGCGCTGCGCACCGCGCGCCGCCTGCTCCGCCTTCGCGTCGGGGTGCTTCGGCGAGCCATACGACATGAGGTGCTCGACGATATGCGCCATGCCGGTCTCGCCATAATCCTCGTGCCGCGAGCCCACGAGGTAAACGATGTTCACGGTGGTCGTGGCTTTGGCCGGATCCGGAAACAGCAGGACACGCAGCCCGTTTTCGAGTTGGTATTCGGTCACGCCCTCGACGCTGGCGGTTTGCTGGATGCCCTTGGGCAACGTCTGCGCGGCCGCAAACGGCAGCGCGCAACAAAGTGCGACAACGACAAAGAGGGGAGTGCGCATAGAGGTGAAAGCGCGGCCCGCAGCACGCGGCCCGCACCTCCACGCCAGCGGGTTGAGCGAGCCAGCTCGACAAAAATCGCGCTTCCCGCTCCCGGAGTTTTACGCATGCTGCGCGCGATGCGCGTTCTCATCTCCGGCGTTTGCGGCTTCGTGGGCAGCACGCTCGCGCGCGCCTTCACGGAGAGCGGCGCGGGACACGAGATTGTCGGCTTCGATAACTTCATCCGGCCAGGCAGCGAGACGAACCGAGCGGAGCTGAAGCAGCGCGGCGTGAAACTGTTCCATGGCGACCTGCGCGCCCCGAGCGATCTCGAGACCCTGCCCGCCGTCGATTGGGTGATCGATGCAGCGGCGAACCCGAGCGTCCTCGCCGGCGTCGATGGCAAGACCAGCTCGCGCCAACTCGTGGAGCATAATCTCGGCGGCACCGTGAACATGCTCGAGTTCTGCAAGCAGCACCGCGCCGGCTTCACGCTGCTCAGCACGAGTCGCGTTTATTCGATCGTGCCGCTCGCCACGCTGCCGATGGAGGCGCACCAAAACGCATTCCGGCTCACCGTGCCGACGAATGCCAGCGGGTTGAAACTCCCGACCGGCGTCAGCGCCGCGGGGGTCGCAGAGTCGTTCCCAACCGCAGCGCCGGTTTCACTCTACGGTGCGACGAAACTCGCCAGCGAGGCGCTCGCGCTCGAATACGGCGAAACGTTCGGAATTCCGGTATTTGTGAATCGCTGCGGCGTGCTCGCGGGCGCGGGGCAATTTGGCCGCGCCGATCAGGGTATCTTCGCCTATTGGATCAACGCCTGGCTCCGGCGGCGGCCCCTGAAATATATCGGATTCGGCGGCCTCGGCCATCAGGTGCGCGACTGCCTGCATCCGCGTGATCTGCTACCCGCTCTCACGCGCCAACTCTCCGCGCCGAAACTCGCCGCGGACGACCGCATCGCCAACTTTGCCGGTGGCACCGCGTCCGCGATGTCGTTGCGCCAATTGAGCGATTGGTGCGGCGCGCACCTCGGCCCTCACACGGTCGGCGTCGACGCCACGCCGCGGCCCTTCGATATTCCCTGGATGGTCCTCGATGCCGCGAAAGCGGCGCGGCTTTGGCAATGGCAGCCCGCGACTCCCACCTCGGCCATCCTCGATGAGATTGCCGCCCATGCACGCGCTCATCCCGAGTGGCTCGATGTTTCGGCTCCGCTCTAACCGCGCCGCTCGTTCAAATCGCAGTTCCCCTGCATGCCGCCCGCTGCCCCGCTTACGCTTTTCTCCGTCGTCATCCCCGCACGCGACGAAGAGGAGTCACTGCCCTCGACGCTCGAGGCGATTCACGCCGTCTTTGTCGCCGAAAACATTCCCCACGAAATCGTCGTCGTCGATGATGGCAGCAATGACCGCACCTGGTCGGTCTTGCAGGAGCTGAAACGCAAAATACCCACCCTCGCGCCCACGCAAAATACCGGCCAGCACGGCTTCGGGCGCGCGGTGATCTGGGGCATCGATCACAGCCAGGGCGACGCCGTGGTCATCATGATGGCGGACGCCTCGGACGCGCCGGCCGATGCAGTCAATTACTGGCGCCTCTTGAACAGCGGCCAGGATTGCGCCTTCGGCAGCCGCTTCATGGAAGGCGGCGAGGTCGTCGATTACCCGCGGGTGAAACTCCTCGTAAACCGCATCGCCAATTTTCTCGTGCGCGTCGGTTTTAACATTCCGCTGAATGACACCACGAACGCCTTCAAGGCTTACCGCCGCACCGTGATCGACGGCTGCCGCCCCTTTCTCGCGCCGCATTTTAATCTCACGGTGGAATTGCCGCTCAAGGCCATCATTCGCGGCTACTCCTTCGCCGTGACTCCGATCTCGTGGCGCAACCGCAAATTCGGCGTCGCCAAACTGAAGATCAAAGAAATGGGCAGCCGCTACTTCTTCATCTGCGCCTACGTCTGGCTGGAAAAATATTTCAGCCGCGGCGACTACCGGCGCAAGTGACCCGACTTCGCCAGTTCCCCCTCGCCCCGCATCGCCAGTTTCCCAGCGCTTACGTGTCCCGTTCATCGCATCCTGATTGCGCCAAACACCTCCGCGGTGCGCGTTGGCACCAAATTGTTTCCAATCGGCACTAGACCTGCGGCATAAAAAGCCGGAAAAAGACTCACCATGAACCAAGCATCCAGCTTCGTCCCCTCCCATCCGGCCACGCGGCTCTTCCGCGTGTTCGCCTGGTTTTTCGCTTTTGCGCTCGCGCCTTTCGCGCTCGCGCAAGGCGTTGTTTCCTCCGGTCTCACCGGCGTTGTCCGCGATACGAGTGGCCGGAGCGTGCCCAACGCCACCGTCACCGCGGTCCATACGCCGACCGGCACCACCTACACCGCCACCTCGAGCGAGAGCGGGCGGTATAATTTCCGCGGCCTCGTTGTCGGCGGTCCCTACACCGTCGCCGTCACCGCCAATGGCTTCAAAGGCGCCGAGCGCACCGATGTTACCACCGCGCTCGGTCTCGATGTCGATGCCCCGTTCGTGCTCGAACCGACCTCCGTGGTCGTGATGGAAAAATTTCTCGTGAAGGACGACGCGCTCGCGCTCGACTCCGGGTCCACCGGTGCAAGCAGCGTGCTCAATCGCGATCGCCTGCTCCTCCAGCCCACCGCGCAACGCTCCTTCGCCGACCTCGCGCGCACCAACGCCCTCGTCACTCTCCGCAATGTCTTCGGCGACCGCCAGGAAGGCATGCTCACCGCCGTCGGCACCAACAACCGCTTCAACTCCGTTATGCTCGACGGCGCGCGGATCAACGACTCGTTCGGCCTCAACGCCTCCGGCCTCCAGTCGTTTTTCAACCCGCTCTCGATCGAGACGGTCGAGCAGTTCTCCATTTCCGTCTCGCCCTTCGACGTCCGCCAAAGCGGCTTCACCGGCGCCGCCATCAACGCCGTCACCCGCAGCGGCACGAACCAGTTTCACGGCAGCCTCTACGGCTACTACACCGACCAGAAATACGCCGGCCGCGATCTGGTGGGCGGACTCGCCGGCCAGCGGCCGTTTGATGAGCGCACGACCTGGGGCGCCACTCTCGGTGGCCCCATCGTGAAGAACCGACTCTTCTTCTTCGCCAACTACGAGAAATTCCACCGCGAGCAGGTGGCTCCGACGGCCGGCCTCACGCCGACGGCGGGCGATCTCACCGCCATCACCAACGCCGCGAAGGCGATCATTGCTGCTTCCGGGAAGTCCATCGACCCCGGCACCTTCGGCGGCAGCGGCATCGCCGTCACCGAGGAAGAAAAAAAGCTCTACAAGATCGACTGGAACGTCACGAAGGACCACCGCCTCTCGGTGCGCTATAACGAAACCGTCGGCGAACTTCCCCAGTTCGGCCGCTACGGCTCCACGGGCGCATTTAGTAACGCGATTCTTGCCGCCGCCATTCCGGCCACCAGCGCCGGCACGGCGCTCAGCTCGAATTTCTACGCCCAGATCCGCACCGAAAAAGTGTGGGCCGGCACGCTGAACAGCCAGTGGTCGCCCAACCTGAAAACGGAGCTCAAATACAGCGACACCTCCTATGAGCAGCTCACGACGACGCCGGTCGTCATGCCGGAAGTGCGCATCATGGGCGTGAGCGGCGTGAACACCGCCGGCGCCAATATCACCAACGGCTCGCTCGCGATGGGCCTCGAACAGTTCCGCCACGGCAATGCGATCAACGTGGAGACGAAGGCCTACTCCGGCAACGCCGACTATTTCTGGAACAACTTCACGCTCACCGGTGGCTTCGATCGCGAGGAAAGCGAGTTCGCCAATCTGTTTCGCCAGGGATCATTCGGTATCTTCGATTACGCCTCCGTGGCTGATTTCGTGGCGGATCGTCCCGCGGCGTTTTCCCGGTCGTTCTACGTGCAAGGCACGCCGGCCGCCGAGGGCGCGAAGTTCGCCAACACCGGCATCTTCGGCCAGACCAAGTGGGAGGTGAATTCCCGCCTCACCCTCACCGGCGGCATCCGCACGGACTTGATCGAGTCGCCCACCCGCCCGCTCTTCAATCAGTCCTTCACGAATACGTTTGGCCTGCGCAACGACGGCAACGTCGACGGCGTGCAGACCATTTCACCGCGCGTGGCCTTCAATCTGGCATTCGACAGCGAGCGCACGATGCAGCTCCGCGGCGGCGTCGGTCACTTCGCCGGCCGCGCGCCGTTCGTTTTCATCTCGAACGCCTATGGCAATACGGGCGTTGGCCGCTTCTCCGTGACTCAAGGCACCACCTTGGCCGCGCCGAATAACGTGCCGCCCACCCTCGCCAGCTATCTGCGCAACAGCTTCGATCCCGCCAATCCCATCGGCCTCGCCCCGACTGACGGCGATCCCACCGCCCGTCGCGGCATCGCCCTGCTACAGAATGAACTCGAGCTTCCGTCGGTCTGGCGCGGCAGCATCGCGGTCGATCGCAAGGTCCCAGCCCTCGGCCTGAATTTCACCGCCGAAGCCGTGTTCACCGATACCGACAAAACGTTCTTCAGCGACAATCTGAACATCAAGCCCCTCGTGGTGACGGCGACTTCGGGCCCTGCAGTCGGCCTCGATGGCCGCCAGCGCTTCAACGGTGCCTCGAATAGCGCCGGCGCGTTCAGCACCGCCTTCAACGAAGTCATCCGCGTGCGCAATATCGGCCAGGGCCGCACTTCCTATTACAGCCTGTCGATGGATCGGCCCATGAAGAATAACTGGGGCTATACGGTCAGCTACACCGCCGGTCGCTCGCGCGAAGCCCAGTCCATCGGCCAGACGGTCGCGATCGACGGTTGGACCCGCAACGCAGTCTTCAACCAAAACGCGATTGAAGTCTCCCGCTCGGATTTCGAAATGCGCCACCGCGTGCAGGTTTCCCTCGCACGGCAGTTCGAATTCGCGAAGGGCTGGAAGACACGCACCTCGCTCTATTACGAGGGCCACTCCGGCAATCCGCATTCCTACACCTACGGCAACGACCTCAACGGCGACGGCATCACAACGAACGACCTCGTCTACGTTCCCACCGGTCCCGCCGACCCGAAGGTCAGTCTCGCCGGCATGAACGCCGCGCAACAGGCGGCTTACTTCGACTTCCTCGCCTCCAGCGGATTGAACAAGTTCGCCGGCACCTACGCGCCGCGCAACGCCTTCCTCCAGCCGTGGATCAACCAGCTCGACCTGAAGATCACGCAGAAGCTGCCGATCTATAAGCCGGTCGAGGTCGAGCTGTTCTTCGACTTCATCAACTTCGGGTTCTGGCTCAGCCGGCAACATTTCGGCGATGTGAAGTTGCTCACGAACTCCAACAACGCGGTCTATTATCGCCGCGTCATGGGTAACGCCTCCTACAACGCCGCGGGTCAGGTCGTTCCGACCTACACTGCGGCGCCTGCCGGCGTGGTGATCGACAACACCGCCAGCCGCTGGCGGGTGCAGTTCGGCGCCGCGATTCGCTTCTAGCCCACATCCGAATCGGCGCCCTGCCGCCTCTTCCAACGACCGCCGCGCCCGAAAGCGCGGCGGTTTTATTTTGGTGGGTTGTCATGTCCTCGCCAGCTCCCCCCACTCCGCGGAAAAAACCCCTTGTTTCCCCGCGCGTCCGCCGCTTTCTTCGTCAACTCTCATGATCTATCTGCTCGGAGGTTCCGGATACGTCGGCCACGCCTATCAAGCGCTCCTTTCCCGCAAAGGCATCCCCTTTCGCAATCTCCGACGCGCCGAGCTCGACTACACGCACGGGACCACGCTCCGCGATGCACTGCTCCGCGACAAACCGGAGTTCCTGATCAACGCCGCCGGCTACACCGGCAAACCCAACGTCGACGCCTGCGAGCTGCACAAACACGCGTGCCTCTTCGGCAACGCCGTCCTCCCCGGGATCATCGCCGAAGCCTGCACCGCCGCCGGAGTGCCCTGGGGCCACGTGTCCTCCGGCTGCATCTACACGGGCGCTCGCCCCGACGGCAGCGGTTTCACGGAGACCGACGCGCCCAACTTCAGTTTCCGCACCAACAACTGCTCGTTTTATAGCGGCAGCAAAGCGCTCGGCGAAGAGGTCCTCGCGGGCCAGCCCAACGTCTACATCTGGCGGCTCCGCATTCCGTTCAACCAAGTCGACAACCCGCGGAATTATCTCACCAAGCTGCTCCGCTACCAGCGGCTCCTTGAAGCCACCAACTCCATCTCGCAGCTCGAAGAATTCGTCGCCGCCACCTTCGCCTGCTGGGAGAAACGCGTGCCCTTCGGCACCTACAACGTCACCAATCCCGGCCAGGTCACGACTCACGAAGTCGTCGACTTCATCAAACGCAGCGGCGTTTCGAACAAAGAGTTCTCGTTCTTCAAAGATGAGGGCGAGTTCATGCACATCGCCGCCAAGACTCCGCGCTCCAACTGCGTGATGGACTCCACCAAGCTCGCAAAAGCCGGCATCACCATGACCGAGGTCCACGAGGCCGTGGCCCGCGATCTCCGCAACTGGCAGAAAGCCGCCGCCTAAAAACGGCGTCCGCGCGTTTACCTCTCCGTCCGGCTCTCTGCTCCCAACTCTCAGCTCTCAGCTCTAGACTCTTCTCGTGAACCTCCTCGTCACCGGCGGCGCCGGCTTCATCGGCAGCAACTTCATCCGGCAGCGGCTGCTTGAAAAAAGCTCTCAGCCCTCAGCGCTCAGCTCTCCGCTCACCAAGCTCGTCAATCTCGACGCCCTGACCTACGCCGGCAATCCCGCCAACCTCGCCGACCTCGCGAGCGACCCGCGCTACGTTTTCGCACACGGCGACATCGGTGATACCGCGTTGGTTTCACGCCTGCTCGCCGAGCACGAGATCGATGCCATCGTCAACTTCGCGGCCGAATCGCACGTGGACCGCTCGATCGATTCCCCCGAGCCCTTCGTGCAGACCAATGTCGTCGGCACGCTCCGCCTGCTCAACGCTACGCGCCTGCACTGGGCCAAGCTGCCCGAGCCGAAGAAAAGCGCGTTCCGTTTTCTGCACGTGTCGACCGACGAAGTCTACGGCACGCTCTCGGCTACCGATCCCGCGTTCACCGAGGAAACGCCCTTCGCCCCCAATTCGCCCTACGCGGCCTCCAAGGCCGGCAGCGATCACCTCGTCCGCAGCTACCAGCACACGTTCAAGCTGCCCACGCTCACGACCAACTGCTCGAACAACTACGGCCCCTACCATTTCCCCGAAAAATTGATCCCGTTGATGATTCTCAACGCGCTCGAGGGGAAAAACCTGCCCGTCTACGGCGACGGCATGCAGATCCGCGACTGGCTCTACGTCGAGGATCACGCCGCTGCGATCTGGCTCGTGCTGCAACGCGGCCGCGTCGGTGAGACCTACAACATCGGCGGCCTGAACGAAAAGCCGAATATCGAGATCGTGAATACGATCTGCGCGTTGCTGCAAAAGAAGTCGCCCCGCGCCGACGGCAAGCCCTACACCGCCCAGATCACCTACGTCGCCGACCGCCCGGGTCACGACCGTCGCTACGCGATCGACTGCACGAAGCTTCAGCGCGAGCTCGGCTGGAATCCCCAGGAGTCCTTCACCACCGGCATCGAA
>JANPIT010000528.1:0-13292 GCA_031425115.1 Opitutaceae bacterium
GCAGGCCTACTGGCTCGACAAACGCCACGGTTATTCGCCCAACGTCACCGCCTCGCACACCTACACGCCGGAGTTTTTCGAGAGCGCCGGCATTCCCGTGCAGAAGATTCACACCTTCGGAGTGGCGAAGGCCTACGATACGAAGGTCGGCACCCACACCTTCCTCACGCAGATGGACGACGCGCACCCGCTCGCCGTGAAGCTCAAGCAGATCGAGTTCGGCACGAGCACCGGCCGCCAACGGATGGTCGGCTGGTATGATGCGGTGGAAAAAGGCGACGCCCTGCGCTATGGCGGTTTTCAGGACGTGATGATCAACAAGCTTGATGCCCTCACGCACAGTGGCGAATGGCGTGGCGAGTTGCAGATCTGCACGGGCTACGAGGACGCCACCGGCCAGCGCTTCACGCATGTGCCGCGCAACGAAGCGATCCGCAAAACGCTTCGCCCGGTCTACACGCGCCACGCGGGATGGACCGAAGATGTTTCCAAGATCCGGCGTTTCGCGGAGCTGCCGGTAGCCGCTCAGCGCTACGTCGCAGCGATGGTCAGGAGTCTCCTCGATGTTGCGTATGCGGGCGGCCCGCGCCCCGCGGCCGAAAAACTTCCAAATCTACGTTACCTCGGCGTGGGCCCGGAGCCGTCACAGATTATCAAGGACGTGCCGGCGACCTTGGAGTTATTGAAGATCGTCTGAGCGAGACTAAGTAACGGACTTTCCCGCTCAGCGCGGCCCGCGCTCGATCGCTTTCAGCACTTTCAAGTAAAGCGCATCCACATGCGCAATCTGCGCCGCACCACCCTCCGCGTAATGGTCCAGCCCCGGAGCTGAGTTCACTTCGAGCACCACGTAGGATTTCAGTGGGCGCGCGATATCCGGCGTCAACAAGTCGACGCCCACGAAACGCAAATCGAGCGCTCGCGCCACGCGGGCCGCGAGCCGCTTCGCGCTCGGATGCACCCGCCGCGTTACGTCAATCGAAGTGCCGCCGCACGAGAGATTGGCCACTTCCAAGAGTCGCACCTCACGTCCCCGCGCCAGCACGGAGGTCAATTTCAACTTCTGCCGTCGAAGCCCCGCTCCCAGCCGGCGATCCGAGAAGTTGATCCGCGTATCGCGGCCCTCGGCAATGAAAGCTGCGTCCCGCTGCTGCAGGAGTTCGCGAATCGTCGCACGTCCATCACCGGTCACGCTCAGCGGCACGCGCTCGTAGGCGGAGATCAATTTTCCATCGAGCATTACGAGCCGGTAGTCCCGCCCCGCACACGCTTCCTGCACAAGCAGCGTCTGCTCCCGCGCAAAAATCCGACGCACCGCCGCCCGCACTTCCGCCGCATTCACCGCCAGCTCGATTCCCGCGCCCTGGCTACCACGCAGCGGCTTGAGATAAACTGGTCCGCCCAGCTCCGCCGCAAACGACACCGCCGCCGCCACACCGCGTGGCGACTTTATTCGCCGCTGAAAATCCCTGCGAAAAAACGTCTGCGTCCTGGGCACCTGGATACCCTCTGCCGCCAGAAAAAAGTGCGTGTAACCCTTGTCCTGCGCGATCCGCGCCGCGCTCACCGAGTTCAGGTTAAATTTGTTGTGCCAGAAAAATGACTGTCGCCCATTGCGAAACCGAATGCGACCCACGATGCGAAACTCCGGTTCGAACAACACGCGCGCCCCAATCGCCGGTGCGATCCGTTCCAGAATCGCCACCATGAAAGGCTCAGCATCGCCGGAGCGGGCACGGACGGCTGTCACGTGGCAGAGGCGAGTCCGAGGGACGCGCATACAATCCGATCGTAGAATCGATAAGCCATCGCGCGGCCGTCCGGGTGATGTCGCGCCAGGCTTTCCATCATGATGCCCGAGTTCACCTCGAGGATTTTCGCGCCCACCGGCGTAATCACGATGTCCACCGAAGCGACCTGCACCTCCAACGCCTTCACCGCGCGCTGCGCCAGCGCGCAAACGGCCTGGGTCTCCGGGAGGCGCGTATCCAAAATGATCGGCACCGAACCCTGCGCGAGATTGTGGCGCCAATTGAGCAACACCTCTTCTCCGAGGGCAGGCACGCGCGCGCAGTCCGCCTCCGTCTTGACCGCCTGGGCCAGGCCCGTGACGTCCGCCGCGAAGTTCGTCGACGCCTGCAGCCGCTCGTTGACCAGCTCGCGCACGCTGGAGCGGCCGTCGCCGACAAGCGCGGGGCGATCCTTGCGATAGGCGAACTGCACGTCGCCGCGCAGCACCGTCACGCGGATTTCGCCACCCAAGATGGTCTCAAACGGCGACAAACACAGCGACCGGTTGCGCTCAAAAATATGCACGACCGCGCCCTCGAGCTCCGCTGGCGTGCGGGCGCGCAGCACACCGCGGCCGCCACTGCCTTCGTTCGGCTTGCACACCACATCGCGTCCGCAGCTCTCGAAATACTCCAACATCGGATGCCAATTACCCTCCAGCGGGACGTAGCCCGTGAGCTGAGGTCCGTGGAAGATGCGATGCGCCACGTGCGGCAGTCCGTGAAACGCGAGGAGGTCCGACGTCGCGCTCTTGTCCTTGCAGATGATCTTCGCCGTGGCACTGTTCAGACCGAAGTCGTATCCAAAAACATAGGTCGCTCGGTCGCCGTGACGCAGGTGAAACAACCAGTCGTTGGAAAAACCCGTGAGCTGAATGCCACGCGCCGCGCAGATTTCCTTCAACACGGAGACAATCACGCGAGACGAATTGAACTCCGGCGCCGGTTGCGGTGCGCCCCGCGGCACCTCGACTCCCGCGGCCCGCTCAGCCGAAACGGGCACACCACCATTATTGGTGAAGGCAGACGCCACGTTCGGGAGCAACGGGCCCTTCACCGCGAGCCTGCGGTAGCCGGCGGCGTCTTCTTTTTCACATGCAAAGTCGCGAGCAAATCGTGCAACCGCTCGCGCAGGTCGAGTCGGCTTACGATTTGATCGACCAAGCCATGCTTGAGCAAAAACTCCGCCGTCTGGAAGCCCGCAGGCAGCGTTTGCTTCGTCGTGTCCTTGATCACGCGCGCACCGGCAAAACCGATCAGCGCGCCCGGCTCGGCGAGGATGACGTCGCCGAGCGTAGCGAAACTAGCCGTGACGCCGCCCATCGTAGGATGCGTGAGCACCGAAATGAACGGCAGCCCCGCCTCCGACAAACGGCCGAGCGCTGCGCTGGTCTTCGCCATCTGCATGAGCGAATAAATCCCCTCCTGCATGCGCGCGCCACCCGATGCGCTGAAGATAATGCACGGAATGCCCCGCTTGATGCCGACCTCGATCGCTCGCGTGATCTTTTCTCCCGCGGCCGCGCCCATCGCGCCGCCACAGAAACGAAAGTCCATCACCGCGACCGATGCCTCGATGCCCATGATCTTGCCCGTGCCACAGATTACGGCCTCCGGCAGTCCGCTGTCTTTTTCGTAGCGCTTGATCCGATCGGGATACGGCTGCGAGTCGACGAACTTCAGCGGGTCGCTCGAGCGCACGCCCGCGTCCACCTCCACAAACGTATCCTCATCGAATAGCCGGGCGATCCGGGCGCGGGCGCCGATCGGGAAGTGATGTCCGCTTTTCGGCACCACCATCTGGTTGTCCTCGACCTCCTTGTTGAAAACGATGTCCCCCGACATGGGGTCTTTCGTGTAGAGGCCCTTGGGAATGTCCTTTTTGCGGGACTTGCGGACCGAGTAAGTCGGTTTGTCGAAATGCATAGCGGGTCAGCCGTGGCCAAACGTCACAACGTCGAGGTTCAACGCGCCCGCCCCGCGCAGCGCGCGTGCACAGCTATTGAGCGTAGAACCAGTCGTGAAAACATCGTCAACCAGGGTGTAATGAAGCGCCGGATTAATGGACGCGCCCGGGGCCAGTGCAAAGGCATTTTTAAGATTCGCGATCCGCGTCCGACGATCGAATGCAGTTTGAGTTTGCGTATCGACGGTGCGTCGCAACAGCGGCTCGACCCGCGTCTCACCGCCCGCCGCCCGAGCGAGCGCACTCGCAAGAAGGATCGCCTGATTGTAGCCGCGCTCTCTCGCCTTGCGGGGATGCAACGGCACCGGCACGAGCGCCGCGTCGCGGACCGCCGACATGAGATGCGGCGAGCGCCGAAAGATCTCCTCCATGTCCGCCAGCACGTGCAGCCCGCGATGGTATTTCAGCTCGATCACCAACGCGCGCACGGGCCCCTTGAAAAGCACGGCGGTGCGGCCCTCGCGAAACGCAGGCTCCAATCCTTCGCATTTTACGCACATCCGTTCGCCCTCGATTACTCCGTAGAACGGATGTCCACACGTGGTGCAGTGCGGTGGTCGCACGTAGTCGATCTGGGCGGTGCAGCGGACGCACAAATGACGAAAACCGTGCGCTTCACCATCGAGCCCTACAGATTCCACCAACTCACGGCAGTGCACGCAGACGGGCGGAAACACCACGTCGCTCAACCCTCGTAGCCAATCGTGCACCAAGGGTTTCATCGCTCTCGGCGCGGCCGGTCGTCCATTAGTAATACACCTTCGTCAAAAACAGTCCTTGCGGCGGCGCCGTCTGCACAACTGCGGTGCGCTCGCGCGAGAGCAGAATTTTCTTCACCCCGGCCGGAGTGAGTTTTCCTTCACCCACGGTCACCAACACCCCGGCGAGACTGCGCACCATCTTGTAGAGAAACCCATCCGCCTCCGCGGTGATATGGATCGCGCGCCCGCGACGTGTGACATCGAGTCGCCGCACCGTGCGCACTGTGTCTTCGCGTTCCGTGCCATTCAGCGCCGTAAATGCACGAAAGTCATGTTTGCCCTTCAGCACCGCCGCCGCCGCCTGCATCGCCGGCACATCGAGCGGTTTGAATAGCGTCCAACAAAACGGCCGCGTGAAGGGATCGGCGTCGCCGAGATGCACGTAATAATCGTAGCGTTTCCCCGTCGCATCGAAGCGCGCGTGAAATCCCGGCGCGACCGCTCGCACCGATTTGATCTGGATCGCCGCGGGCAATCCGACGCGAAACGCCGCCAGCAATTTCTCTGTCGCGTGCGGCCAAGCCGCGTCGAAGTGAAAAACCTGCGCGCGCGCATGCACGCCCGAGTCGGTGCGTCCGCTGCCGTGGATGCGCACCGGCGCTTTGAAGATCTGCGCGAGCCGCGCTTCGATCACATCCTGGATCGCCTTGCCACCGGCCTGGCTTTGCCAGCCGGCGAAGCTCGTCCCGTCGTAGGCACAAACACATTTCCACCGCCGAATCGTGGGTGCGGGCGCACTCATTCGTCTTCCGCATCTCCCGGCGGGGGCGGGAGGCCGATTTTTTGATAGAGATAATCCTGCAGGATCAGCGTCGCCGCGCGGGAATCGATGATGCCGCTCGCGCGCACGTCACGGCGCCGCGCTTTCGGGATCGTCGACTCGGCCTCGTAACTCGTCAGCCGCTCGTCGACAAGATGCACGGGCAATTTCGTCGCGGCCTGCAGTCGCGCGGCAAACGCCTCCACCTCCTTCGCCTTGAATCCTGAAGAGTCGTCCATGTTCAGCGGATGCCCCAGCACGATATCCGTGATCCGCCGCTGGCCGATCAAGGCGACGAGAGCCGACCAGCGCTGGTTCGGCTCCGGGTCCGTCAGCGCCGGCAAGGGCGTCGCGACGCCCAATTCGTCCCCGTAGCTGAGCCCGATCCGGCGGGCGCCGTAATCGATTCCAAGGCAGCGCATCGCTTCCATACCGGCGCGCCGACCGCGCAGGTGCAATTTCAATTGCGGGACCGCGCCTTCCGGCTCTCTTTCGCGTCGATGCCTGAAACGGTGCCTGCCCTCTCGCCCGCTGAACTCGCGCGCTACAGCCGGCACATCTTGCTCGATCAAATCGGCGTCGCCGGTCAGCAGAAACTCTCCGCCGCCCGCGTGCTCGTCGTCGGGGCCGGCGGTCTCGGCAGTCCCGCCGCTCTCTACCTCGCCGCCGCTGGAGTGGGCACCTTGGGCATCGCCGACTTCGATCGCGTCGAGCCGCACAATCTACAGCGCCAGTTGCTGCACGACGACTCCACGATCGGCCAATCGAAGGTCGGTTCCGCCCTGCATCGGCTCCGCGCCACCAATCCATTTATCCGCGTCGTCGCGCACGCCGACGGCGTCACGGCAGAAAATGCCCTCGGCCTCTTCACGGGCTACGATGTGATCGTCGACGGCACGGACAACTTCGGCTCGCGCTACCTCAACAACGATGCCGCCTTCTTGGCGCGGCGCCCGCTCGTCTACGGCAGTGTATTTAAATTTGAAGGACAGGTCGCGGTCTTCGACTCCGCCAGCGGCGGCCCGTGTTACCGCTGCCTCTTTCCTGAACCGCCCGCCGCCGGCAGCGTGCCCGGCTGTGGCGAAGCCGGTGTCCTCGGCGCGCTGTGCGGCGTGATCGGCAGCCTGCAAGCACTGGAAACCATCAAGCTCATCACGGGCATCGGTGATCCGTTGCGCGGCCGACTGCTCACCTACGACGCACTGAACCAGCGATTCCAGTCACTCCAACTCGCCCGCGAACCCGCCTGCCCGCTCTGCGGCAATCACCCCACCCTCCACGCAATATCGCCAGACCGTTATGCGGCGGGCGTGTGCGTTCCTGAAACTTCACCCGCCATGGCCGAAACAGAATTTCCCCTCGAACTCTCGGTGACCGAAGCCCAGCAGCGGCGCAATGCGGCGCCCACCGACACGATCATCATCGACGTGCGTGAACCCTACGAACTCGACATCTGCCGTATCGACGGCGCCGAGCCCATTCCGATGCGCCAGATCCCCGAGCGGATCGACTCCCTGCCCCGCGACAAACATCTCCTGATCCTGTGTCACGCGGGCGGTCGCAGTCGACGGGTCACGGAATTCCTCCGCGGAAACGGGTTCAGCGCCGTCAGCAACATCGCCGGCGGTATCGATGCGTGGGCCGAGCAGATCGAACCGGGCATGCGTCGGTATTGACGCCATCGGCCCCCTTCCGCCGCGCTCCATCGAAACCGCGGAGAACCCCGGCGACGGCGCTAAATAAAAAGCCCTCGCTCGCGCGAGGGCTTAAATTACACCGGCCGGGAATGGCGCGTTTAGCGCTTCTTCACCAATCCAAGCGCTTTCTTGATATTCTGCACGCTTGGCAGGGAAATGCCGAGCGACTTGGCAATCTCGCCGCCGGTCTTGCCATCGTTCACCATCTTTTTCACCTGCGCCCGGGTGTCGTCAGTGATGACGGCGCGGGAGCGGCGCTTTTTGCCAGGACCACCTTTGGCGCCGGTTGCGGCCGCGGCCTTTGCCTTGGGGCCGGGCTTGCGGCCGCGACGGCGACCGCCGCCACCGCTTGCCGCTTGCACCGCCGCCACAAAAGCAGCGGTAGATTCGAAACCATATTTGGCGGGAAGCGCCGCCAGCTCATTATTGAGCTCGTCTGCGATCGATTTTTCGAGGCTCACGAGCTTGGCGCGCGCGGCCTCGAGTTCTTTGATTTTGTCTGTAACCATGGGACGGCTAACTTGGTAGCGCTCCCGCGCTATAGCAAGCGACATGTTGCTAATCGATTTACTATAGAATCCGCCTCAAATCGTCATGGCATGATAGCCGCCATCTACGACGATCTCGGAACCCGTAACAAAGCCGCCGGCTGTATCACTCGCGAGTAGTAACGTCGCCCCCACCAATTCCTTCGCTTCACCAAAGCGCTTCATCGGTGTATGCCCCATGATCGAGGCCACCCGCTCCGGCGAGAGGATCTTTTTATTCTGTTCCGCAGGGAAAAACCCCGGGACCAGTGTATTGACGCGCACCCGTTTCGGCGCCCACTCGCGCGCGAGGTTCTTCGACAGATTGTGCACCGCCGCTTTCGTCGCGGAATAGGTAAACACCCGTGAGAGCGGCACAATTCCCGACATCGAACCGAGATTAATAATCGATCCACCCTCGCCGCGTTCGACGAG
The DNA here is from genome assembly GCA_031425115.1 of Opitutaceae bacterium. GTDB lineage: Bacteria > Verrucomicrobiota > Verrucomicrobiia > Opitutales > Opitutaceae > ER46. The sequence continues at coordinate 7,937 of JANPIT010000528.1, forward strand.
ATATTTGCCGAAAATCTGGCAGCCGAGAAAGACGCCCTTCAAATTGATCTTCACGATCCGATCGAACTCATCTTCCGCAATATCGAGAAACGGCGTCGCCGAATTCACGCCGGCACCGTTGACCACGATATCCACCCGGCCGGAGCGCTTCAGCACCGTATCAAGCAACTGCTGCACGGCCCCCTTTTCGCTCGCCTCGGCGGACACGAAATAACCCTTTCCGCCCGCCGCGGTGATCCGATCCAGCCGCGGCTTGGCCTTCTCTTCATTGCGCCCCACGAGCACGACTTCGGCGCCGGCGCCGGCCAATCCTTCGGCCATAGCTCCGCAAAGTTCGCCCGTGCCGCCAATGACGACCGCGACTTTGCCGGTAAGTGAATACAACGCTGTGAGGTAATCCGTGGGAGTGCTCATAAAAACGGAAGCAACGCTGCCGCCGGTCCACGTGGCAACGGGAAATCTCGTCCACTTCCTTCGTTTCTCCCCCTCCGTCGGAAACCTGCCAAGTGCCGCACGCCCAGCGGGCGTTTCAAGCGCGGGGCCGTCGCGCTCGAGTCGTTCAGCCCGACACCAGAATCATATTCGCATACTGCACCGTCTCGCCCGTCCGGATCACGCCGAGTGCGCGCGGCACCCGGCGCTTAAATTGTGCGTGCGGCTCGTGCGTGACTCGCACCCCTTTCAACCCGGCCGCAAACGCCGCGCGCGTCGCCGGCGGGTTCGCCTTGATGAACTCCCGCGCCATATACACCTCGCTGGCCGCGAAATTTTGCCGCACCGCTGCGAGCACCTGAAGCACCGTGGGCACGCCGTCGACGAGCGATAAGTCGACCGTCTCGAGCCCCGGCCAAAACGGAAAACCGCGATCGGCGATCACCAAGGTATTAGTATGGCGCACCCGGGCCAGCAACGACAGCAGATGGGGATTGAGAATGCCGGTGACGAGCATGGCATCCGACCGTAAACAGGGGCGGCGAACTGAAACGAGCCCGAAACTATCGGCCATCCAGCTTGCCGCTCCGCACCGGACGCCTTTAGTCGACTCATGGCCCGCATTCCGCTCGAGGACAATTTCAACGATGTCATCAACAAGGCGCAGCGCGGCCTTAAGATATCCGATGCCGAACTCGCGCAACGCGCCGACATATCCGCGGAGGACCTCGCGGCCGTGAAACGCGGCGAGCCACTCGACGAGACCATCCGGCGCCTCGCCCGGCACCTGCGCCTGTCGCCCACCGCGCTCGAAACGCTGGCGCACAAGCGCTGGTATCCACAACTCCCTGACTTCCCCAAAGGCTTCGCGGCGTTCAACACGCCGCACGAGGACATGACGGTGAACAATTACCTCATTTGGGATCCACGCACGCGCATCGCCGCCGCGTTTGATACGGGCGCCAATTGCCAGGGCCTCCTCGACCTCCTGCACACCGAGGAGCTCACCCTTCGCTACATTTTCCTGACGCACACGCACGATGACCACGTCGCGGAGCTTCCCCGCCTGGTCGCGGAAACCAAGGCGGAGGTGTGGGCCAGCGAGCTCGAGCCAGCCCCCATCGCCGGCGGAAAAACCTTCAAGGAGCATGCCTATTTCCACGTCGGCTCTCTTGCCGTAAAAACGTTTTCCACCTTCGGCCATTCGCCCGGCCAGACGACATACTTCGTCACCGGCCTGAGTTGGCCCATCGCGTTCGTGGGCGATTCTGTCTTCGCCAGTTCGATGGGCGGAAGCGCGACGCACTTCGCCGAGCAGTTCGCGAACAACAAAGAGAAGATCTTCACCATGCCGCGCGATACCGTGATTGCCAGCGGTCATGGGCCGCTCACCACGCTGTCACAGGAAAAGCAGCACAACCCATTCTTCGCCCGCTAACCCTCGTCCGAAATCGCGTGAATATGCCCTCCGCTCCCGCCGTCCCAAATCCATCCATGCCTGAAACGATTGCCTTCGTCGGAGTTGGCCGAATGGGCGCCAACATGGCGCGCCGCCTCAAAGAGTGCGGCTACACCATCACGGCCGTCTACGATGTCCATGCGCCGTCCGCCGCCGCGCTCGCACAGGAAATCGGCGCCACGCATGCGACGCTTCTCGCCGACGTCACGGCCGCGGCCGACGTGATCTTCACGGTCGTCACCGACGATGCGGCGCAACTCGCGATCTTTCGCCCCTCGGGCGATTCCCTGCTGACGGGTGCCCGCGGCAAGACGTTCGTCAACTGCGCGACCATTTCGCCCGCCACCCACCTCACCATCGAACAGCGTGCGAAAGCCGCCGGCGCCACGTCGCTCGAAGGCTGCATGGCCTCATCCATCCCGCAGGCGCGAAACGGCACGCTCTACCTGATGTGCGGTGGCGAGCAGGCGACCTTCGCGCGCGTCCGTCCCATCCTCGAGAAACTCAGCACCGCGCTGCGCTACATCGGCACCGCCGGCCAGGCCGCGCAAGTGAAGGCCCTCGTGAATATGGTGATGAACATCAACACCGCCGGGCTGGCCGAAGGCTTGGGCTTGGGTTCCGCTCTCGGCCTGGATCTCACGATGCTGCGCGAGGTGTTTCTCCAAACCGGCGCCAACTCTCAAGTCTTGAAGACCGATGGAGAGGACATGCAGAACCGCGACCACGCCTGCTTCTTCTCCGCCGCGCACGCCGCAAAAGATTCCACGATCGCGTGGACTCTCGGCGCTCAGGCCGGTCTAAACTTGCCCCTCGCTGCCGCCACTCGCCAGCAATACGAGCGCATGGTCGCGCTCGGCCTCGGTGACCTCGACAAGAGCGGCATCGCCGAGCTGACGTTCAAGGGCCGCAAAACCTGATCGTCGTCCGCTCCCCGGTTGCCGCGTCGCCGCCGTTTTTCTCCATGCATTCCGCTTCTCACCGCCTCCTCCGCGTCTTCGCTGGCTGTCTCGCGTTTCTCACGGCCGTCGCCGTCACTCTCGCCCAGTCGGCGGCACAGCCCTTGAGTCAGGATCGAGTGACTTTTTTCACTGAGCCGAACTTCAAGGGTGAGGCGCTTACGGTGGAAGCCGGTGCATCGGTCGAGAATCTGGATCGCCTCCAGCGCGCCAACCAAGGTCCGTGGACCTTCGCCATCTCTTCGGTGCTGGTCGAGGGCTCCGCCAAAGCCACGGTCTTTAGCGGAGCCGGTTTCGGCGGCGATCGACTCGAGATTTCGCGCAGCATCCCCGATCTCTACGGCGAACAACGCGGGCGTGACCGCGGCGCGACCTGGGACCGCTCCATCGCCTCCGTCGCGGTCACGGGTCCACAGCGCGTCGTGGTGCAACAGCCTACTCAAGTCGCACCGCCTACCACCGTGGTGGTCGTGCCGTCACCCGCGCCGCGCGGACCCGTCGTCGTGCAGGAAGTCCGCCCGCGCCTCGACCGTCGCACCGCCGAAATGATCGTGCAGCGCGCGTATCGCGAGGTCCTCAATCGTCCTGCCGATCCCGAGGGCCTGCACACCTATCGGGACCGCCTCATGCACGACGGCTGGTCCGAACGTCAGGTGGTCGAGCAACTGCAACGCAGCGGCGAGGCGCGCGGCGTCAATGCTGACGAAGCGATTACCAAGGCTTACCAGGAAGTGATGGGACGTGATCCCGACCCCAGGGGCCTCGCGCATTACCGCGCCAAGTGGCGCGATGGTTGGACCCAAGGTCAGATCCGTGACGACCTCCGGCGCAGCCCCGAGGGCCGCGATCGCTATATCCGCTCCTCCATTACGCGCGCCTATCGCGAAGTGCTTGGTCGCGAACCGGATCCCGCCGGCTACGCGACCTACGAAAAAGCGATGCGCGAGCGCGGCTACTCCGAGCAGCAAGTGCGCGCCGCGCTGATGAGCGGTGACGAATATCGGCAACGTCAACCGCCACGGAAGCGGTAGAAGCGAGCCGGGCTCTCCGCCCTTGTTTTCATCCTCCGCAGTCCGGCCATACGAACGCCCCGCCCCGACTTCAATCGTCCGACCCGCCGCGATCTTCCTCCACCTTCCACTTCGCGCGGTGCTCCGCCGAGGCACCGCCGCCCCCGCGACTACCGCGAGTCTCATCCTTCTCTTTGCCCAGCAGGTCGAAAAAGATCGGGCACCCCTTGAGGTCGAGGCCCTCGACGATGCCGGCTTCGAGATAGCGCCGATACTGCTCCGTGAGCTTCTCCTCGCGGTTGCAGAAAAGTTTAATGCGGAACGGCCGCGTGCCCGTCTGCGTCGCGTAGTAGACCCGAAAGCGCTTGCCGCCGATCGCCGGCGGCGGATTGCGCTCCGCCAGGTATCCAAGAATCTGGTTCAGCTTCGCCGTCGGCAGCTTCTTATCGAGCGTGCGGTTCAGCTTCACCGCCGAATTCAACATGCGGTCGATTTCGAAACCGCTCAGCGCCGACACGAAAATGAGCGGCGATCCCGGCGTGAAGAACAGGCGGTCGAAGAGCGCCTTCTCGTATTTCTCGCGGTAGTCGCGCTCGCTCTTGTAGGGATGAAAACCGCCCTGCTTCTTGAACGCGTCCTGCACCAGATCCCACTTGTTGATGACGATGATGATCGGCTTTCCTTCCTTGATCGCCTCGCCGGCGATCGCCTTGTCCTGCTGCGTCACGCCATCGAGCGCATCAAGCACGAGAAACACGACATCGGTGTTCTTGATCGCATCGAGCGAGCGGAGCCGGGAAAAATATTCGACGGGCGACGCCAGCTTGGTCGCGGCCTTGATTCCCGCGGTGTCGATTAACTTGAACGGATAGTCCTTCTTGTCGCGCCCCTTGAACGTAAACGGCAGCTCGATCGCATCGCGGGTCGTGCCGGGCACTTCGCTCACGATGAGCCGATCGCTCTTCAAGAGCCGATTGCTGAGCGACGATTTACCTACGTTCGGCCGCCCGATGAAACAAATGCACAGCGGGTCGTCCGCCGTCTTTGTCGTGCTGATCGCTTCCTCCACCGGTGCCGGGCCGAGCGCTTCCATGATCGCGGCCCGCAGATCCTGTTCACCATTCCCATGCTCGGCCGAAACGCGCAGGGGTTCGCCCAATCCGAGACGATACGCCTCGTCGAGCGCGACCTTGGAGTCGTCGAAGTCCGCCTTGTTGATCACGAGCCGGACCGTCTTTTTGCTCTTCCGCAGCATGGTCGCGATCTTCTCGTCCAAGCTCGAGAGGCCGCTGAGTCCGTCGACGACAAAGAGGATCAGCGTCGCCGCCGTGATCGCGAAATCGACCTGCTGCTCCGAAGCCTTCGTCAGCGCCGCGGGCGTGTCTTCGCCCTTGTAGCCGAGACCACCTGTATCCAGCAGCGTGTAGGCGCCCTCCGTGATCTCCGCGGAAATCACATCGCGCGTTATGCCCGGCTGATCGTGCACGATCGAGATG
>JANPIT010000529.1:0-2998 GCA_031425115.1 Opitutaceae bacterium
CACGACAAAAACCATCGCCCCACGCCGATGCCGCACCCACGCCAACCACGGCACGACGAGCAGCGCGAGCAGCCAGAGCGGATCGCGGAAGGTGAAAGAAACCGTCATCCGAAATCGCCCCGGCGCACTTTCGCCGCAATGCCTCGTTTCCTCGCCGTGTTCGCCGGCGAATCAGCCGCCCGTTTTCGGGTTCGAGTTCGCGCGAATCGACGACGACAACGCGGACATTTGCTGCTGCAGCCGTTTGCTCGCCAGCAACGTTTCGAACACATGAACCTGCTGCGGCGTGAGCGCGTTTCGAGTCTGGCTCGTCACCGCCGCCCAGTCTGTCTCAAAGCGCACCACCTTCGATCCGGGCGCCGTGGGCACCGAGCGCGTTGCACCCAACACTGCCTGCGTCAGCTGATCGCCTTGTTGGCTGCTGAGCGGCGTGGGCGTCCGATAGAGATTGCCCGCCAACGCCGTCACGATCTCCAGCGAGGCTTGGGCCCGGTTGTATTGAGTGAAACTCTTGTAGCCCTCGGGTCCCAGAATCGTCTGCACGTCCTTTTCCAGACTGCCCATCGCGTCACGCGCCAGCCCGGTGACTGCCGGGTCGTTCACCGACACGCCTTTCGCTACCGCTGCCGACCAGACGTCCTGCGTGACCTGCTGAAACTCGACGCGGTTCGTCTCGAATTTCGCGATCTGCTCGGGCGTGAGGCCCAACATCCGATAGAGCGGCCCAAACTGCAGCGCGAGACCTGCGCGATATTTCTCCACCGACAGTCGCACATATTCCGGATGGGCGAGCATCTCCATCCCCGGATTCACCGCGGCCAAAGCTGCGGCGCTCGGCCCCGGCGACGACACAGCGAGCGACGCACCGCCGCCGCGGTTGCCCGCTTTAGCGTCGCGGCTCGCCGCCGCCACGAGTTCCGCCTCCAACGCCGAGACTCGCTGCGCATCGGCCCGCGCGCTTTGCTCGACTGCGCGCTTCTCGGCGCCGAGTTGGGTGAGGCGCGCCACGGTCCGGACGTGCTCGCGTCGGAGCGCCGCCAAGGCGCCTTCGCTCTCCCGCGCGTTCGCTTTTTCATAAAGAGCCGAGCCCACGCCCGCGACCCCGAGAACCATGCCGATGGATACGGCAATTTTAGCAGTGCTCATAAATCCGATCACAGTCGCCGTAGTGGTCGACAGCGCGCCCGCCACACCCGTCGCCGCCAATGCCCCGCTTGTCACGCTCACCGCGAGCCCCGCGGGCAGCACCGCGGCTGTCGCCTGATGCGAGAGTGCCAGCCCCAGCGCCGCCGCCGTTGACGCGACCCCGCGTCGCTCGAGCAGCGCCCGCAGCTTGTCCAGCGCACGATCCACCCGCATCCGCGCCGCGTCTTCCGTCACGCACATCGCCCCGCCAATCTCCGCAAACGGTCGCCCTTCGAAAAATCGCAGCAGGACCGCTTCGCGATCGCGGTCGTTCAGTTCATCCAACGCCGCGTCCACGACGGGCCGGACCTCCTCCCAATTCGCCGACGCAGAAGACGAAACGACGCCGACGGATGTTGGTGTTTCCTGCATGAGAAAGGCCTCCTGTTCGCGCGCCCGCCGCCGATGCTCGGAGCGCACGTGCTTTGCCGCGATGAATCGCGTCGTGGTATAAAGCCAACCCGCCAGCACCGCGTGCCGCGCCAGCCCCGCCGCGTCGCGTGCCAGTGCCGCGAACACCTGTTGCGCCACATCCTCTGCGAGCTGCGGATCGCCCGTCCGCCGCCACGCCGCGAAGTAAACCAGCTTCAGATGCCGCCGCACGACCTCCGCAAACGCCTCCTCCGCGCCGTCACTCGCGTAGCGCCTGAGGAGTTCCGCATCGGATGTCGTCATGAGTCGCTCACTAATACCCGCCAACCGGCGAACCGAACAGACTGCGTCGAGACTCGGGCCGGAATAAACACAGGGGCGCATCCCTCGATAACGACGACGGCCGCTCGATCTTAGCCCGCGTGGCGAAGCCCAGCCCCGGATGACCTCCCCGCTATTCGACCGCCAGCACTCGCATCAGCGCCGCCTCATCCAAAATCGTTACGCCCAGCGTCCTCGCCTGCTCCAGCTTCGCGCCGGCTTCGCTGCCCGCGACGACATAGTGCGTCCCGCGACTCACGCTCGTCGCCACCTTGCCGCCAGCCGCTTCGATCTTCGCCGCCGCTTGCGCGCGCGTTAGGGTCGGCAAGGTGCCGGTGAGCACGAACGTCTTTCCCACGAGACGCGCCGCGTGCGCGCCCTCGACCCGGTGAGAAGTCGGTCGCACGCCCACCGCGATCAAGCCGGCGATCAGCGCGCGATTTTTCGGCTCGGCGAGGGACGCTTTCACTGCACGGCCGCCCGCCTCCCCGTCGGAAACTGGATCGCTCGTCTCCGCCATCAGCGCCTCCAAACTTCCAAATCGGCGCGCCAAATCACGCGCTGCCACCGCGCCGACCTGCGGGATGCCAAGCCCGGCAAGGATGCACCACAGCTCCGCGTGTTTGCTCGCCGCGATCGCCGCGAGCAGTTGCTCGCTGGATTTGCCGCCCGACTGGCCTGCCGCGATCAAATCCTCGCGCCGCAGCCGATACAGGTCCGGCAGCTCGCGCACGACGCCCTTGGTCACCAGCGCCTCGACCGTCGCGGGCCCGAGGCCTGCGATGTCGACGCCGGCCTTCGACGCAAAGTGCTCGATCCTTCGCCGTAACTGCGCGGGGCAATCCGCGTTGCCGCAGCGCACCGCCACTTCACCGGCGCGCTCGACCACCGGGGACCGACACTCCGGGCAGCCCGTCGGAAACACATACGGGTTGGCGTCTCCTGGCCGCTGCGCGAGGTCGACGCCGACCACCGCCGGAATGATCTCCCCGGCCTTCTCGATGATCACCGTATCCCCAATCCGAATATCCTTCCGCGCGATTTCCGCGCGGTTGTGCAAGGTCGCGCGGGCGATAGTCGAGCCGCTCAAACTCACCGGCGCCAGTTCGGCCACCGGCGT
>JANPIT010000530.1:0-14910 GCA_031425115.1 Opitutaceae bacterium
TCGCCGCAGTTTCTTTATATCACACCCGCCGGCGAAGTCCCGCCCGGCAGCAAGATCGTCCCTCTCGACGACTATCAACTGGCGTCGCGACTTTCCTATTTATTGTGGGCGACGATGCCCGATGCCGAGCTGGCGGCGCTGGCCGACGGTGGAAAGCTGCACGAGCCCGCGATTTTGAAAGCGCAGGTGACCCGCCTGCTCCGGGACCCCCGGTCACGCGCGCTGTTCGATGGCTTCGGTGCGCAGTGGCTCGGGCTGGGAGACCTCGGAACCAAAGTCTTCGACACCGACAAATTCCCCCTCATGACCGCCGACATGCGCGCGGCCATGTATGACGAGGCGCGGTTGTTTTTCGAAAGCATCGTCCGCGAAAACCGGAGCGCCGTCAGCTTCGTGGACAGCGACTACACGTTTCTCAACGGCACGCTCGCCCAGCTTTACGGCCTGGAAAAAACCGTCACCGGCCCGGCCATGCGCAAGGTCACGCTGACCGATCCCAATCGCGGCGGAATTCTCGGCATGCCCGGCATCCTGGCGACCACCTCTTTTCCCAATCGCACCAGCGCCGTCAAACGCGGCGTGTGGGTGCTCGAACAGGTGCTCGGCGAACACGTGCCGCCCGCGCCGCCGAATGTGCCGGCCCTCGAGCAGGAGACCGACGCCAAGGCGGCGCCGCTCACCCTGCGCCAGCGCACGGAATTGCACCGCACCGATCCCACCTGCGCCAACTGCCACAAGATTCTCGATCCGATCGGATTCGGCCTGGAGAACTTCGATGCCATCGGACGCTGGCGCGACGCGGAAGAGGCCGGCGGCGCGATCGACGCCACGGGCGAGCTCCCCGGTGGAAAGCGCTTTTCGTCGCCGAAAGAGCTCAAAGCGATCATCGCGACCCGCCAGGCGGACGTGGCCCGCAACCTCACGGAGAAATTGCTGGCCTACGCCCTCTGCCGTCCGCTCGAGGGCTATGACGAAATCGTGGTAGATCGCCTGATGGACACCATTGCCCAGGACGGCTATCGTATGCAGACCCTGATCTCGGAGATCGTCACGAGCTACCCCTTCACGCAGCGTCGTATTCAATAACCAGTTACCCCACCTGCCCCATGAGCCGCAACACCCTCATCGACCGTCGCACTTATCTGAAAGGCATGGGCGTCGCGCTCGCCCTGCCGTTTTTCGAATCCATGGGCTGGGCCGAACCGGCAAAGAAGAAGGGGGCCAAGCCCCCGGTCCGCCTCGGCTTCATGTATATGCCGCACGGCGTGATCATGGAGCAGTTCTGGCCCGCGAGCGCCGAAAGCTACCTGACGGCGCCGCCCCCGGCGTTGGAGTCGCTCCGGCCCGTGCTGAGCGAATGTCTCCTGATGAAAGGCATCTCCGGCGTGCCGATTTCCCCGTTCAACGGTGCGCCGCACGCCCTGGAACTGTCGACCTGGCTGACCGCGAGATTACCGGACGCGGATCGCAGAAGCCAGATCGCCATCGCGATATCGGCCGACCAGATCGCGGCGAACTACGTGGGCCATCTCACGTCGTTGCCCTCGTTGGAACTGGCCACCATGCCCCAGACCCACAAGGAGAACCAGGAGGGGCTGAACGAGGGGTATTACTCGCACTGCAGCTACCGCTCGGCCACGCAGGCCGTCCCGGCCGAGACTAACCCGCGCAGCGTGCTCAACCGCCTCTTTGGGATGAACGATCAGGCCGGCCCGCGCAGCAAACCGGGGCAGTCCTCGCAGACCGGTGCGCTCGATCGCAAGATGCTCGATCTCGTTATTGGCGGCGCGAAGGACCTGCGGCGCACATTGCCCCAGGGCGACCAGCACAAGCTGGACGAATACCTCGACAGCGTGCGCTCCGTGGAGCGCCGCATCGCCGCGATCGAATTTCGCCAGAAAGAGGCCGCGCTGGAAAAGGCCGGTGTCAGCACCAGCAAACGTCACGCGTCGGACTCCCCGCCGATCGAGATCAAGATCCCCTTGGGCGACAAACGCAGCGAGTATATGCAGGTGATGTGTGACCTGAACGTGCTGGCGTTCCAGACCGACACCACGCGCGTCAGCACGTATATCGGCTCCACGCCGAACGGCGTTTCGTATCCGGAGCTCGGATTCAAGGACACGCATCATTCCCAGACCCATCACGCCAACGATGCGGAGAAGGTGCGCAAGGTCGCCGCGATCACCGCCTTCAACATCGAGCAGTTCGCCTACATGATCAAACGGATGCAGAGCATCCGCGAGGGCGACGGCACCCTGCTCGACAACAGCATCATGATGTGGGGCTCCGGCCTGGAAGACGGCAACAAGCACGCCCGCGCCAACCTGCCCTTCATCGTCGCCGGCCGCGGCGGCGGCACGATCAACACCGGCCGCTTCCTCACCGACGTGCGCGGCAACCAGGGCGACCTCCTCACGACGCTGCTGAGCTGCGCTGGCGTCCCGCTGGATCGCCCGATCGGCATCGCGACGAAGCAGATCACGGAGATGACGCACCGGATCTGAACCCGGCGTAAAGCCCGGGCTTGCCGGGTCTGGGTTTCGTTTCCTTTGGCAAGACAGGAGATGGTCTCAGTGGCCTGCACATCGAGGCGGTGGCGGGGCAGCCTGAATGAGTAGCTGATCGAGCCGAGACGAGAAAATAGGCCCGCGGGTTTACGTATCAGCCCAAATTCCGCAGTTGAAACGCGGAGATCGCGGAGGACGCGGAGCAGAAAGAGAGAGAATCCATTACTCAAAAGGCTCACCTGCCGAGTGCATGGGCTCGGCGCGAAAAAGACGGGTTTCTCCTCTGCGCTCTCCGCGTCCTCCGCGTTTCAACTGCGTTTTCTAGGATCATACGGGCGATAAATCGGGACGAGGGCCTGAAATGCCAGCAACGACTCGTCCGGACGATCAACCCGTTTTTCTTGTTGCCCGCGGCGGCGGTTGGGGGATCGGCGTGCTGGCATCCTTCCGCAGTTCCAGCAGCCAGGCGTCGTAGCGGGCGTTGAGCCGGGCCACTTCGTGCGGCCATTCGGCAGCGAGGTTTTTCGTCTCCGCCGGATCGGTGTTTAGATTATAGAGTTCCCACGGCTGGGTCGGACCATCACGCACGATTTTCAGCGGGCCGTCGCGCAAGGCGGCAGAGCTTTGGACGAAAAACACCAGCTCGCGCGGCGATAATTTTTCGCGGCGGGCCAGCACGGGCAGCGGATCGCGACCGTCGAGGATGCGATCGCGCGGCGGCTCGCCGCCGGCGGCCGCGAGGCAAAGCGGCAGGACGTCCAACTGGCTCAGGACTTCGTTCGTCTCGGTCCCCGCCGGGATCCGCCCGGGCCAGCGGAAGATGGTCGGCACGCGCGACCCTCCCTCGTAGAGCGAAGGCGCCCCGTCGCGAAACGGCGCGTTCGACGCCACGCCCAGGCCGTGCGACGGGCGAAGGACTGCGCCCATGTCCGAGATGAACATCACGAGCGTGTTGTCGCGAAGACCGGTGGATTCAAGAGTGTCGAGCACGCGGCCGACCGCGTCGTCCATCGCCGTGAGCAGCGCCAGATAGCGGTGCTGCTCGGTCTTGTCGTCGGCCGGCCAGCCGTAGCGCTCCAGGTATTTGCCGGGGACGTGCCACTGTGGTTTTTCATCGGTGCCGGTGGTGTTGACCGTGCTGACGTAGTGAGGCGCGTTGAACGGCAGATAGACGAAAAAGGGGCGTCCTGCTTTGCGGCGGATGAAGTCGCAGGCGGCGTCGGCAAAAATATCGGTGCTGTAGCCCTCCACCCGGTGGCGTTCGATGCCTTTGAAGATGTCATACTCTCCGTGATACGTGTGCTTGAAGTAGTGGATGTTGCCCGAGCGGCAGCCGAGGAATTCGTCGAACCCGCGTTCCGTCGGCCGGCTGCCGGGCGCAAATCCGATGTTCCATTTGCCGAAGGCGGCGGTGGCGTAGCCCGAGGCCTTCAGATATTGCGGAAGGATCCGCTCCCGGTGCGGCAGGCCGACGCCGTTCCAGTTTTCGCTCGTGGCCAACTGATGGAGCAGTCCGTTGCGTTGGGGATAGCGTCCGGTGAGAAGCGCGCCGCGCGAAACGGTGCACGTGGTGGACACGACATAGAAGCTCGTGCAGCGAACGCCTTCCCGGGCGAGTCGATCGATGCGTGGGGTCTGGACCTGGCGGTTGCCGTAACAGCCGAGATCGCCGTAGCCCAGGTTGTCGGCGTAGATGAGCACGATGTTGGGCGCAGGAGCAGTCGCCGCGGAAGCGGCTGGAGGCGCGGCCAGCGTGGCGCACAGGAGCGCGAGGGGTAGGAATCGCATGGGTGGATTCCCGCTCCAAGCGAACAAACCTGCAAGAATCACTCTCGCTGGCGGCACTGGAGAGCGCCGCGACTGGCTCGCTCGATTGTGCGCCACGCCGTTTCCGCCTGGCGGGACGCGCTTTTGTCGGGCGCCGCCTCAGTGATGGGACGACGGGAACGGTGAGTGCGTCCCACGCCCATCGAGGCTCGAACGCACGGCGCGCAGCAGTTGTTGCACCTCGAACGGCTTGGCCAGGAAGTTCGCCCCTTCTTGCAGCCGAAACCCCGCGTTCGCCAGTTCCGGGCTATATCCACTCATGTAGATCACCCGGAGGGTCGACTTCTCCCGGCGAAATTTCTCGGACAAATCCTTCCCGGTCAGGCCGCCGGGCATCACCATATCCGTGAGCATGAGACACACATCCTCGCGGTGTTCGCGCCAGACTTCCAGCGCGTGGGGGCCCGTTTCTGCTGAGCGCACGCGATATCCATTCTGCAGCAGCACCGCTTCGATCAACAGCCGCACGTCGGCCTCATCCTCGACTACCAGAATCGTTTCCGTCCCGCTCGCCCTTAACGCCGACGCCGGCGTAACGCGCGAAGGCGATTCAGCATCGCTGCTCAACGGCAGGTAGACGTGGAACGTAGAGCCGCGGCCCAGCTCCGTGGTCACCTGGATCCAACCCCGGTGCTGCTGCACGATCCCATACACCGTGGCGAGCCCCAGCCCCGTCCCCTGTCCCACCTCCTTGGTGGTGAAAAACGGCTCGAATAACCGCGGCAGGACCTCCGGCGCGATACCCGTCCCCGTATCCGATACGCTGACACGTGCGAATACCCCTGGCCGCGCCTCGACGTTGCTCCGCGCCGCTTCGGCGTCCACCTCGCAGCGTTCGGTCGCGATGACGAGGCGGCCGCCGCGCGGCATCGCGTCTCGTCCATTCACCACGAGGTTGAGCAGGATCTGATCGATCATGCCCGGATCGGCGTGGATCGGGAGCCGCTCGGCCGCGCGTTTCACCTCCAGCGTAACCTGCTCGCCAATCATCCGCGTGAGCATCTTCGCCATTTCGACCGCTGCGTCCGACAGGTCCAGGATTCGCGGCTGCATGAACTGCTGGCGGCTGAACAGGAGGAGCTGACGCGTGAGGTTAGCCGCCCGATCCGCCGCCGTGGAAATCTGCTCCAGCGATTCCCCCGCCGAGGCGGGCAGACCACCCGTCAGTTCGAGCAGGCCGAGCTGGCCTTTGATCACCTGCAGCAGGTTGTTGAAATCGTGGGCCACGCCCGCCGAAAGCTGCCCGATCGCATCCATTTTCTGCGTCTGCCGCACCTGGTCCTCCAGCCGCTTTCGCTCCGAAATATCGCCGGCGTAGCAGTGGACGACGCGCTCGCTCGCAATCGGAAAGAAAGACCAGGAGATCACACGTGGGCGCGTTAGCGTTTCCAATCGCAGCCGGGGCTGGTTGGACGCGAGACACTCACGGACAATCGCGGCCGTCTCGGCGGGCAACATCTGGCGCGGCAATGTATGGCCTAGTGAGCGGGCCATCTCCTCCGCTGCGGCATTCGCATACGTGACGTCGCCGCCGGCCGACAACTCCAGCACCGGGTTCGGGTTGAAATGCGCAAATGCAGCCTGCCGCTTCACTTCTCGTTCCGCCTGCTGGCGCGCCGTCATGTCAACCGCCATGCCCCCGACCAGCCGCGAACCGTCAGCATCGGTCAGGGGAAATTTGAAGGTCAACCAGTGCCGCAATACTCCGTCTGCGGCCGGGACGTCCTCGTAGGTCTCCAGGGGCGCGTTCCTGCTCAGAGTCTGGAGATCGTGCTCGCGCAATTGCCGCGCCACCGGTTCCGGCCAGAGTTCGTGGTCCGTCTTACCGATGACCTGGGTGAGCGTCCGGTTGAAGACTCGTTCGAAAGGCGGATTCACATAAAGCATCCGTCCCTCGGCATCCTTGAACCACGCCACTGCCGGGCTGTTCTGCATGAATGCGCGGAAGCGCTCCTCGCTCTGGCGCAGCCTCGCCGAGATCTGTTTCCGCTGCCAAATCTCGATGACGAGTGAAACGAGATTCGCCACCGCCACCGCAAAGGTGGACTCCTCCGGCTTCCACTCACGCGTGGTGCCGACGTGCTCGTGACACAATACGCCGTCGATCCTCCCGCTGAGGTGAATGTGCGCATCCAACATCGCCGTGATGCCAAGTGGCCGGAGATAGTTCTCCGTAAACTCTCGCGTGCGTGGATCGGCATGCGCGTCGCTGGCCACGATCACATCGTGCGTTTCCAAGGCCGCAAAATACGCGGGATAAGCCGCCGCTTTGAGCTCGCTCCCGCTCGAGTGCTGCCCGCTCGCGGCGTCGAAAAGCTCCACGCACTTGATCCCGGACCGATCATCGGTAAATCGCCAAACGCTGACGCGCTGGGTGCCCAGAGCCTTCGCCACGGTCTTCGCAATGTGCCCCAAAGCCACGGCTAGATTCTCGTCATAGAGCTGCTTGCTCCGCGCCAGCTGGCTCAGGACGATTTCATGTCGCCGGTAGTCTTCGGCCTGAGCGCGCAGAGCGTCTTCCTCGCGTTTGCGGCTCGTGAGGTCGCGAACGAAACCCGTAAAAAACACCGGCTCTCCCTCGCCGATGCGTAGAATCGACACCTCCGCGGGAAACTCCGACCCGTCACGGCGGCGCGCCGCTACCTCCATGACGCGCGCGAGCGTGGCAGCGTGCCCCTGCTTTAAAAACGCTGCCATGCCCCGTTCGTGGTGCTCCCGTTGCAGCGGCGGCACAATCACCTCTGACATGCTCCGACCCAGCACCTCGTCGCTGGTGTAGCCAAAAATCCGCTGCGCCGCGGGATTGAACTCCACGATCGCCCCGCTCGCGTCGATGGTGATGATGGCATCGAGTGCTGCATCGAGAATGGCGCGGTGGCGTCGCTCGACCGTCTCGAGTTGCCGTGCGCCCGCTGCCACCACCCGGTGTTGCGCGAGCACGCGCTGGCGCAATTCAAGTTGTGCGATCACCTGCCGGCTGAGGGCCTGGAGCGCCTTTCGCTGGTCCTCGCCGAATTCTCGTCGCGGCTGCGTATCGAGGACGGCGAGCGAACCGACGGCGTGCCCGGCCGGCGTGATCAGGGGCGCGCCCGCATAAAATCGAAGCCCGGGGGCACTTGTGACCAACGGGTTCTCCGCAAATCGCGGGTCGGCGGTGGCATCCAGGACCACCATTACGTCCTTCTGCAGAATCGTATGGGCACAGAAGGCCAGTTCCCGCGGAGTCTCGGTGAGCGTGACGCCGATCTTGGCGATAAACCACTGGCGATCCTCATCCACCAATGTGACGAGAGCCATCGGCGTGTCGCAGATCAAGGACGCCAGCTCCACCATATCGTCGAACGCCGCATCCGGCGGCGTATCCAAAATGGCATACGCCTGCAACGCCTTGAGGCGTTCCGCTTCGTTTTGGGGTAGAGGGGACTTCATCAACCGTTGGGGTTCTGGGCACACTGTCTCCAACGGGTTCCAGCCGGTCTCGCCAGCCGCAGTCGTTCGAGCGCAATCAGCTCACGGCCCTCCCGAAATCGAGTCAATAATCGCAACCGTTCCACGGGCAGTAATGTCTAAAACCGCGGAAATTCAGCGCGGTGAATTGGTGCAAGTCATCCATTTCGAAGGGCTGTCTCGAGTCGCTGTGTCGGCCTGCGTTCAGGCCTGCGGCAGATCGACCCAGAAGGTCGTGCCCGCGCCGGGGGCGGAGCGGACGCCAACTTTACCACCCATGCGCTGGACGGCTTTTTTCACGATGGCCAGGCCGATGCCCGTGCCTTCGAACCCCGTGTTCGCCTGCTGGAAGATGCCGAAGATTCTTTCGTGCTGGTCGGGCGCGATGCCAATGCCCTGATCCTGCACGAACAGGCGCACCTCCCGGCCGTGCGTCTCCGCCCAGATGTGGATGTGGGGCTTCGCCCCCGCTGCGACAAACTTCACCGCATTACCCATGAGGTTGGAGAAAATCTGCATCAGCATCGCTTCGTTGCCGAGCACGGGCGGAAGCGGGGCCGTGACGACGATATCGACTTTGTCGGGGGCAAACATCGGATACGTGTCGAGGATCCCGCGGAGGAGTTGGTCGACGTGGACCGACTCGAGGGGGGAATCGCCCTGCACCACGCGGCTGTAGCTCAACACGTCCTGAATCAGCTTGTCCATGCGGCCGGCGGACCGGGCGATGCGGCCGAGAAACCCTTGGGCCTCCTCGTTGAGATTGGCGCTGTGTTCTTCGAGCAGAATGTCGGAAAAGCTCTGGAGCGAACGCAGGGGTGCGCGCATGTCGTGCGCGATGCTGTAGGAAAAAGCCTCCAGTTCGCCGATCGTTTCCTGCAGGCGCGCGGTGCGCTCGAGGACGGTGCGTTCGAGGCGTTCGTTTTGCTGCGCAAGGGAGTCCTCGGCGTGCTTGCGCTGGGTGATGTCCATCACGATGCCCAGCAGGCGGGGCGAGGGGCCGGCGGTGAAAAGCCGACCGTGGGCCGCGATCCAGTGCAGGCTGCCATCCGGCCAGATCACGCGACACTCGAAATGCCAGTCCTCCGCCCCGCTCATGGCCTGGCGAAAATCTTGCTCGATCGAGCCGCGATCATCGGGATGCACGTGGCGGAGGAAGGTCTCAAAGCCCCACTCGGGCAGCAGTTCCTGGTAGCCAAAACAGCGGTCGTGGCGGAGCGAGCGCCGTGCGACATCGGTGGCGACATCCAGATCCCAATCACCGATCTTCGCCGACTCCAAGGCGAATTCGAGGGCGGCAGAGGTTGCGCGCAGCGTCTCCATGGCGCGCGCCCGTTCGAGGAGGGGCCACACGCGCGCGACGACGTTTTCGAGCAGGGTCTTGTCGTGCGCGGTCCAGTGCCGGGGCTGCTCTGAACTCACGCTTATGCTGGCAACCCAACGCCCACGATCGACGAACGGCGCCAACACGTAGGCGCCGATGTTGATCGCGCGATAACCGGCCCCGAAGTCGCGCGTCCAAGGATGCTCGTTTACATCGTCGATGCTCAGCGGTTCCCGCTGGGCGGCCTGCCACCATTCAGGCAGCCCGAATAACGAGAGATCGTAGTTGCCCTCCACGGTCGCCTCACGGTCGAGCCGCCAGTCGGCCAGCACGGTGACGTGACGCGCATCCGGCATCACTTCGAAGAAGTAGCAGCGCTGCGCCCGCAGGTGCTCGCCGACGATGCGGGTGGCGATGCGGTTGATCTCCCGTGAGTCCGAGAGTTGCGCGAGCTCGCGGGTGAGCCGGGTGAGCAGTTCCGTGCTCTCGAGCTGCTGGCGCCGCTCCGTGATGTCCATCCCGGTCGGGTGCAAAAAAATGATCCGGTCCGCGTCGTCGCGGATCGGATGCAAACCGAACGCCGTGGTGCGCAGTGTGCCATCCGCCCAGCGGTAGGAAAGCTCCTCCGTATAAGGTGTGCCCTGCGCGGCGAGGATCGTGGCGGCTTTGAGTTTCGCCTGCACCTCAGGCAAGCCCTGCCACCAGCCGCACTCCCAAAATGGCCGGCCGATGACTTCCTCGGACCGATAGCCGCAGGTCTGTAACGAGGCGCGATTCGCATCCAGCACCGTGCCCTCGAGGGTCATGATGGCGGCAAGCACCGCCGATTGGTCGAAGATCGCGCGGAATTTGGCCGTCGCCGCCATCGTCTGCGCAACGAGTTCCCGTTCCCGGGCTTCGGCGCGCTTGCGGACAGTGACATCGCTCATCGCGCCCACCATGCGGACGGGCTGGCCCGCGGAGTTGAAATCGATGAACGCCACATCGTTCACCTCGGCGTAGGAACCATCCGCCCGGAGGAAACGGTAGTGCTCGATCCATTGGGTGCTTTGCGCGGTGGCCGCCGCCTGGAAACTGCGGGCGACGCGGTCGCGATCGTCGGGATGCAGATGTGCCGTCCACCAGTCGACCGCGCCGCGGATCACGGCGCCGGCTTGCGACGGGGGATAACCGAAAACCGTGTGGAGGGATTCGTTCCAGACCACTTCGTCATTGGTCATGTCCCAATCCCAAATCACATCTTGCGTGGCGCGCGTGACGAGCCGGTAGCGCTCTTCGCTGCGCTGCAGGGCGACCTCCGCCCGTTTGCGTTCGCTGATATCGCGAAACGTCCAGACCCAGCCGAGACGCGTGCCAGCCTCGATGACAGGAGCCCCGAAACGTTCGAAGACGCGGCCGTCCTTCATCACAAGTTCCTCTCGAAATTTTTCGTTGGGCTGTCGATAGACGGTGCCCACCCGCTCGAGAAACGCGGCAGGATCGGCGGTCTGCTCCGCGGCCCAGCGTAGCGCGGCCTCATCCGAGCCCGATTGCAGCACCTCCGCGGGAAACTTCCAGATGTCGAGAAAGTGCTGGTTGTGGTGCAGCATCCGTCCGTCGGGGGACACGATGAGCACGCCGTCGAGAATGCTTTCCACAAGGCCGGCCAGCAACGTGCGCTGATCGGTGGGAATAGCGTCGGCGTGTCGCGGCGCCGCAGGGAAGGCAGGAGACAAAGAAACTCGGGCGGTGAGACTCGGCGAGCGCTCGGGGGAAAATGAAGTGGGCATGCAACGGGTCCGCACCGCAGAAGCGTGGAACGCGTTTCTTTAAACGCTCACAATCACGCCGGTGCAAACTCTCCGCCCTAGGGAAATCCCTGAAAAGTGGATTTCATCCGTGCGGGACCGGAGGGCCTCCAACCGCGCGGCGTGAACCGGCCCCCCAGCGTCCACACCCGTCACTCGCGCGTCCGCTCAGACGACGCCCCATCCCGTTCGCCCGCCGATTCAGCGCGCGTTGCAGATCCGCCGGCCGATGCTGTCCACACCCCGTCTCCTCTCCCCTTCATGTCATTCCCCTCTCCCAGCCGTAGTCATTTGGAAGCAATCGCTCGTCGCGTCATGCACGAGCGCGGCCTCGCGCCGGATTTTCCTCCCGCGGCCTTGGCGGAAGCGCTCGCCGTCCGCGCGCCTTCGCCCGATCCCGCCGTGCGCGACCTACGCCGTCTGCCTTGGTGCTCGATCGACAACGAAGAGTCGCGCGATCTGGATCAACTGACCGTCGCCGAGGCCCTGCCGGGCGAGTCAGCCAAGGTGCTGATCGCGATTGCCGATGTTGCCGCGGTCGTGGCCCAAGGCTCCGCGATCGATGCCCATGCAGAGCAGAACACGACCTCCGTTTACACGCCCGCAAAAGTATTTCCGATGCTGCCCGAACCGCTTTCGACCGACCTCACGTCGCTCAACTTCGGCGAGGATCGGCTGGCCGTCGTGGTTGAAATCAAAGTCTCGGCCGAGGGACACATCACAGGTTCCGAGGTGTATGAAGCGCTCGTGCGCAATCATGCGCGGCTCAACTATCCCGACGTCGCAAGCTGGCTCGACGACACGAGCGCCACCCCGTTTGCCATCGATGCGGTTCCCGGACTGGCCGCCAACCTTCGCTTGCAGGATCGCCTCGCCCGCCAGCTCCGTCTGCAGCGTCACGCGGCCGGTGCGCTGACGTTTGAGACGACCCAGGCACGCCCCGTTTTCTCCGATGGCGAGCTCACCGATCTCGCCATCGACAAACCCGATCGCGCGAAGAAGTTGATCGAAGATTTCATGATCACCGCCAACGGCGTGACCGCGCGGTTTCTGGCCGCGCGGAAATACGCTTCGATCCGGCGCGTCGTGCGCACGCCCAAGCGCTGGGATCGCATCATGGAAATTGCGGCCGAGCGCGGAGCCATTCTCCCCGTCGAACCGGATGCGAGAGCGCTGGACCAGTTTCTCAGTGCCGAAAAAGCGCGCGACCCCGCGCAGTTTGCGGACCTCTCGCTGAGCGTGATCAAGTTGCTGGGCGCCGGAGAATACGCGCTCGAGGTGCCGGGCACGACGCCCGCGGGCCACTTCGGTTTAGCCGTGCGGGACTACGCTCACTCCACGGCGCCGAATCGACGCTTCCCGGATTTGATTACGCAACGCCTGCTCAAGGCGGCGCTGAAACAAAAACCATCGCCCTACTCACACGAAAAACTCGAAGCGCTCGCGGTCCACTGCACCGAGCAGGAAGATGATGCCCGCAAAGTGGAGCGCCAGGTCGGCAAGTCGGCCGCGGCCATGCTGCTCTCCCGCCGGGTCGGCGAGGAATTCGACGCGATGGTCACGGGCGCGGGAGAGAAGGGAACATGGGTGCGGCTCTTTCGCCTCCCGAGCGAAGGCAAATTGGTGCGCGGCTTCGAACGCCGCCAAGTCGGCGAAAAACTCCGCGTGAAGCTCGCCCACGCCGACGTGGAGCGCGGCTTCCTCGACTTCGTGGCCGTATAGTCGTCGTTGCTGGCAAATCCACCCGCGGGCGTGATCCGGTGCGTCGGTTGCGCCATCGCTCGTCGCCAGCGCCGCCCGCGCTAGAACATTTTCCAAAATACCGTGGCAGCAAAGAGGCACAAAGAGGCGCAAAAACAGCACATCTTTTTTCCTCTGGGAAGGGGCCTTTTTTTGCGCGCTCTGCGCCTTTTTGCGGCTACCGTTTTATTTAATCTGCGCTAGGAACCGGGTATTTTTCGTTTCTCCCAGAATGAATCCAGCGATGTCACCAGCTCGGTTAGCATCTGCGCGGTGGGCGGCTTCACCAGGTAGGATCGGGCGCCCAATTGATAGGCCAAATGCAGGTCTCGCGGTTGAGACGACGAGGTCAGCACCACGACAGCAGTGGACTCGAATGCCGGCAGCGCCCGCATAAATTCCAGCACCTCGAAGCCCGTCTTGTAGGGCAATTTTAGATCGAGAAAAACGATCGCGGGAAGAGTGTTTCGCGGTGATTCACCGCCGCCCACCACCCTTGTCAGGTAGTCGATCGCTTTCTGCCCGTCTTCGGCCAAGTGCAGCGGGTTCACGATGTGCGCCGATTTCAGGGCACGGCGCATGAGAAAGGCATCGTCGGGATCGTCTTCCACCAACAACAGGGAAACGTCAGACGGAATAGGCATATCACTCGGATTTATTGAAACACGGGAGTTGAATCCAAAACTTGCTACCCTGCTTTCCGTCAGAAACGACGCCGACCTTGCCGCCCATGCGCTCCACGGCCTTGCGCACCACCGCCAGCCCAACGCCCGTGCCGTCGTAGAGCGCGCGCGGATGAATCCGCTCGAAGAGGCCCCAGATGCGACTCTGGTTTTCAGGCGGAATGCCGATGCCGTTGTCCTCGATCCACAGGCGAACATCATTCGCGAGTCGTTCGGTGCGAACCTGGATTTCCGGGACTTGGCCGGGGCGGACGAATTTCAGAGCGTTGGTGATGAGATTCGACACGGCCTGAACCAGGAGCGGTTCGTGACCTTCGACGTCCAGCAACGGATGCTGCACCGTAATCTGGGGCTGCAGGGCACTGCTCACGTATTGCTCGATTGTCTCGGATACAATTTTGTCCAGCGACACGCGCTCGACGCGCATCGCGTCGCGGCTGATCTTGCTGTAGGTCAGAACATCGAGCGTGAGGCGGTCCATCCGGGAGGCGGCACTCGCGATCCTTGCGAGATAATCCTTCGCCACCGGATCGAGCGCCTGAGCGTGATCCTCCGTGATGGCTTCCGCATACCCATGAATTGCGCGGAGCGGCGCACGCAAATCATGCGACACGCTGTAGGAAAACTCTTCCATTTGCCCCACCGCCTCCTGGAGCGAAGCGGTCCGAGCGTTGACGAGTTTCTCCAGTTCACGCCCGCGTTCCTCGAGAGATTCCCGGGCTTTCACCAAATCGGTGATGTCTGCCACCGCCGTCACAAGATGCTCCGGGCCGCCCCTAACCTGCGCGACCGACCGCCCCGCCGCGCGTAACCAGCGGAGCGACGTCCCCGCGGTGCGATACTCGATCTCGTAAGGTGCTCCGGTTTCAAGCGAGGCTCGCACCGCCCGCTCCCGTCGCGCGCGGTCGGCCGGATGCGCGAGGTCGAGAAAGGTCGTCAAATCAATCGTCTCACGACCCGGCAGCCCGAACAGTTCCTGACAACGAGGGTCGAGCGACATCGTCGCGGTCACGGGATTGTAGTCCCAAGTCCCCAAGGCGCTCGCTTCGAGGGAAACTCGAAGGCGCGCCTCCACTATTCTCCGTTGAGCGATCTCGCGTTGGGCGGCGTCATAGAGCCGGGCGTTGTCGATGGCGATGGCCGCCTGAGCCGCGATACCGACGATCAGCCTTTCCGACCGTTCCGAAAAAACGTTGGGCTCAGGGTGACCGAAAAAGAGTCCACCGATGGCTTCACCCGTGCGTGAGATGACAGGCACGGCGAGATAACTGCACACCGGCAAGTGGCCTCGGGGCATGCCGTGATGCGGTGCCATCGTGCCGTAGCGCGGATCCTTCGTGATGTCCGCGGAACGGACGACCCCCTGACCCTGGAAGGTCGGATTGAACACGGCCGTGTTTCGGGGCATCCCGAATTTTTCGAATGCCTCGCGTGGTGCGCCGGAAAGCGAGAAGAGCAAAAGCGACTCACCCTGGTCGTTGAGATCGTTGTAGAAAAATGCTCCGAACTTGGCGCCGCTCAGCTTCGTCGCAGCATCCGTGACGGTCTGCACGAGCGATTGGAGATCCAATTTGGACGCGATCGCGCCTCCC
>JANPIT010000531.1:0-3997 GCA_031425115.1 Opitutaceae bacterium
GTCGCGCGCGGTTGATGGCGTTGTTGCGGTGAGGGGACGGGGGGCGTAGCGCGCGGGAGTAGGGCGGGGCGGGGGTGGGTTGGCGGACGACGTCGGGCCCGGAAATCCCGACGCTACCGGGAGCCAATCGGGTAGAGCCGGGACCTCCGGGCCCGGCTTGAAAAATGCCAGACCGGACGATGAGCTACCGCCGCCATGCAATTCGCTCCGCGGAAGAAGCTCCCGCACGATGTGCCGGGGTGGGTGCAAGCCGGGCAGCTTGTTCTTTGTCACGATTTGCGCGCTACCGCGTGGCGCAAACTCGCTCTGCCGGCCGGCGGTGGCGTCACAGCTGCTCGCGGCAGTGCACGCGTATCATGAGCGCGAAATTTGGTATGCGCGGCTGGTGGTGCTCATGCCCGATCATTTGCACGCTTTGCTCGCGTTTCCGCCGGATCGGATGATGCGCACGGTCGTGACACGTGGAAAAGCTACACGGCAAAACATGCGAACGTGACGTGGCAGCGGGATTTTTTCGACCATCGGCTGCGTGGCGATGAGTCCCTGGAGGAGAAGGCCACGTAGGTGCGGCAGAATCCGGTGCGCGCGGGATTGGTGCCGCGGGCGGAAGAGTGGCCTTGGATGTTTGAGGCGGAGACCGGGATCAGACACGTCGGGCCCGGAGGTCCCGACGCCACCCCCGGAGATGAAGACGCGATTCGTGGGTAGAGCCGGGACCTCCGGGCCCGGCTGACGCGCGCACGGATTTCGCGTTCAAGCCCCCAGGCCGCCCGGAGGTCGGCCCGCTACCTCAGAGGTTCCAACGAATGCCGAGGACGGCGCTGCGGTCGGTGTATTCGTTGTAGTCCAGGCGGACGTTTTTGTCGCCGTTGTAGCCCCAGCTCGGCTCGTTGGTGAGGTTGGCGAATTCGAGGTAGATGCTGAAGCCGCGGTTCAGTTTGTAGCTGGCGGTGAAATCAAACGTGGTGCTCGGCGATTCGTAGCGGGCGAGCGCGAGCGGGTTGTCGGTCGCGAGCTCGAAGAAGGTTTCGCTGCGGTAGTGCAGCGAGGCGCGGGCGCGCAGGCGGCCGCGTTCGAAGCGGAGGCTGGCGTTGACGGTGTCGGCCACCTGATCGAAGAGCGGGAGTTTGATGCCAGCGAGCGCGGGCAGACCGGAGTCGAGCTCGGAGCTGGTGTGCGTGTAGTTGACCGTGGCACCGAGGCCGTCGAAGGGCGCGGGGAGGAACGTGAAGCGGTGATCGGCGGCGAGCTCGAGGCCGCGGACTTTCCCGCCGCGGGCATTGCGGGGCTCGGTCACGCGGGTGAGGTCGCCCTCGAAGATGATCGGCTGCGTGGAGCGGTAGACGTTGCGCTTGTAGTTTTTTTGGAAGACGCCGGCGGAGATATAACCGTCGCCGCCGAGGTAGCGCTCGATGGCGAGGTCATAATTGCGCGAGAACACGGGCTTCAGCTCGATGTTGCCGCGGCTGATGGTGTCCGAGGTTGTCGAGCGGGTCTCGCGTGGGTTGAGCTGATTAAAGGTGGGGCGCGCGAGCGTTTCCGTGTAGGCGGCGCGCACGATCGTCTTGGGCGCGACATCGTAGCGGGCGTGGAGACTGGGGAGCCAGTCGGTGCGGGTGCGGCGGGGGGCAATGGCGGCGGGGATGCCGTCGGTGACGCGATAGGCTTCGAACTTGGCGGAGGAATGCTCGACGCGGAGGCCGGCGAGCAGCGTGAGGCGGTCGCGGGCGAGCTGGGTCATGCCGTAGCCGGAGGTGATGTCTTCGGTGGCGCGATAGTCGTTGTAGGTGCTGTTGAACGCATTCGTCGCGGTGGGCACGAGGAGGTTGCGGGCGAGCAGGGTGTTGGCGGCGGCGCGCACCCTGGCGGGGTCGAGGAAGTAGCCGTAGTCGTAGTGGCCGTCGCTGGTCTGCTTTGCGCGATAGCTCGCGAGCACGTTCGGGATGTCGGGCTGGCCGGTGTATCCAGTAAGCGACCACGCGGCGTTGGCGTTGTAGGTGCGCTGGGTCTCGTCGAAATCGCGCTCGCGGGAGCGGACCTTGGCGCCGGTTTTCAGGAAGCCGTTCCAGCCGGCGAGGGTGACGTCGCGGCGGAGATCGAGGGCGGCGTTGAGTTCGTCGTCGGCGTAATCGCGCGAGCCGAGCACGAGGGAGCGCAGGGTGTAGACGCCGGCGATGCCGGGGTCACTGCGGTCGAGGTTGGTCGTGGTCTGGAGGGCGTTGACGACGGGGAAGCGCGCGTTGCCGGGCGTGAGGGCGTAACTGGTGGTGAAGTTGGCGTTTTGAAACTGGGCCTGGAGGGCACTGCCGAGGCCGCCATCCCAGTCGGCGAAGTTGTATCCGAGAAGGTAGTTCGCGGTGAAGGGGCCGAAGCGGGATTCACCATCGAGGGCGACGGTGGAGGTGAGCTGGCGTTCGTCGAAGTCACGGACCTCGCGGCGCACGGTGTTCAGCGTGGCGGAGACGTTGGTGTAAGTGTCACCGACGACGGTGGGCACGGCCGCGAGGCCGCCGAGGGAGTTGTCGCTGGCGCGCCCGAGGGGGAAGAAGAGCTGCTGGCGCTGGCGACCGCGGTTGGTTTCGCGGGCGTTGGTGGAGGCGAAGAGGCGGAGCTTGTGGGCCTCGGTGGGACGCCACTCGAGGGAGCCGTTGGCGCCGTAGCCCTGAATGTCGTCGTGGTAGTGCTGGAGGACAAAGGAATCCATGGCGTAGCCGCGGAGGGCGGTGGGCGTCGTGGCGGTGCCGACGCGGTAACCGGCGGTGTCGTTCCAGCCAGTGGTGCTGTTGCGCTGTTTCACAAACGCGCGCTCGCGCCAGTTGGCGGCGAGGGAGAAGCCGAATTTGCGCTGGGTGCCGATGAGATCGGAATAGGTGACGGCCGACTCGTAACCGGGATTATCATACGGATAACCGGCGGTGTAGTCGTCGAGGAGGGCGGAGTAGGTGAGGGCGAATTTGGCGGATGCGCTGCGCTCGGCGCGGGAGAAGGCGCTGCGGGTGCGGATATTAACGGCGCCGCCGATGGAGTCCGCGTCCTGATCGGGGCGCAGGGCTTTGGTGACTTCGATCTGGTCGGCGACATCGCTGGAAACGACATCGAGCGGCACGCGGCGGGTGATGCCATCGAAGTCGGTCACGTTGACGCGGACGCCGTCGATGGTGACCGCGTTGAAATCCGCGGACATGCCGCGGACGGTGATGTAGCGGCCCTCGGCGCCGCCGGTGTCGCGGTCGGTTTCGACGGTGACGCCGGGCAGACGTTTCACGGCATCGGCGATGGTCTTGTCGGGAAACTGGCCGGTGAAATCCGCCGAGACGACGTTGGTGAGATTTTGGGCGGTGCGCTGCTGGTTGAGGGCGCGGGCCTGGCCGGAGCGCGTGCCGGCGACGGTGACGGCTTCGAGCGTGATGGTGGCGTCGCCGAGCGTGAAATCGAGGCGGGCCGTGGAGCCGGACGCGACGTTGACCTCGGACGTCTTGGGGGCGAGGCCGAGGTAGTCGACGGTAATGCGCTGCGCGCCGGCGGGGACGGTGAGGGTGAACTCGCCGTCGGGGCCGGTGGCGGTGCGGACCGGGGCGGCGGAGCCAGCGACGACGGCCGAGACCTCGGCGCCGCGGAGGGCGGACTTGGTGGTGGCATCGAGGACGCGGCCGGTGACGGTCCCGGTGGATTGCGCGAGGGAGGTCGCCACGGTGGCGAAGAAGAACAAGGCGGCGGCGAGGTAGCGGCGCGAGTGGCGGAGTGGGTTGGTCATGGTGCTGGAATCGGGCAAACGTCGTGAGCGGAGGCGCTCAGGCGCAAAGCATATCGCAGGCGGCATGCCGCGACCATACCACCTAGGAGGTAATCGGCCGGGCACGCCGCACGGGACGCGGGCACGGGATCGCCGGTGTGGGGCGAAGCGCGCGGCCTAGTTGGGCTCTACGCACCGGCTTTCAAACGTGCATTCACCCGCTGTACAAGCGCAACGGCTTCGCCCAACCAATCGGCGAACGGG
>JANPIT010000532.1:0-1833 GCA_031425115.1 Opitutaceae bacterium
AATCACCGCGAGCGTGCGCTGCGGGTGCGTGGCCGCGAAATTCCACGGAAACGAGGCCGCCGCCGAGTGCCCGAGTGGCACGATCGGCGCGCCGGCGAGTTCATCATAGCCCGATTGCGTCGCGAGCGCCTGCAGCATCGCTTCGAATTGGCGGTCGGAGCCGGTCGCGGGGTCGTAGTCAAAGTCGAGCGGCGGCGTAATCCAGATCGCGGCGAAACCGAGTTCGCGGAGCGCAGCGCGAAAGATCCCGTGCTCCAGGAGCGTTTCCTCCTGCATGGTGTGCTGGCCGACGACCACGCCGCGGATGCGCGAACACTCGGGCGGGATCCAAAGAAACGCGCGCGGCGGTCCGCCGGTTTCGGGCGAGGTGACGCCGCCGAACTCAGTCGACCATTGCCACTCGGCCGCGCGGGATGGCGCGGCCGTCAGCACGGCGGCGACGAAAACAAGCCAGGTCGGCGAGAGAGATTTCATGCAAGGCGTAGGGCAAGGGTGGGGCAAAGCAGCGTCGAGTTCCAATCGCCGTGATCAAGGACCCGTGGTCTGACGCTTGCTCCGGTATATTTGCTCGATCCGAAGCGGTGAGCCAGTGAGCGTCATGGCACCGCATGCTGCAAATCTCCCTCGAGCGTCCTGGTCACTTTGCTGCTCGCGAGGGTCCGGAGCCCGTGCCCGCGGCCGGCGATGCCGTGGTGCGCGTGCACCGGATCGGCGTGTGCGGCACGGACCTGCATGCGTTCGCGGGGCGGCAGCCGTTTTTCGAGTATCCGCGCGTTCTCGGGCATGAGCTCGGCGTCGAAGTGCTCGATCCCGGCACTGCGGGCGGAGATTTGCGCGCGGGCGATCGTTGCGCGGTCGAGCCGTATCTAACCTGTGGACACTGCATCGCGTGTCGGCGGGGAAAAACCAATTGCTGCACCACGCTAAAATGTCTTGGGGTGCACACTGATGGAGGTATGCGGCCCTTCATCACGATTCCGGCTCGCAAGCTGCATCGCTCGGACAAGCTGGGCTACGATCAGCTCGCGTTGATCGAAACGCTGGGCATCGGCGCGCACGCGGTCGAGCGCGCCCAGATCGCGCCCGATGACTTCGTGCTCGTGATCGGCGCGGGGCCGATCGGATTGAGCGCGATCCAGTTTGCCCGGCTGACGGAAGCGAAGCTCGCAGTGATGGATGTCAGCGAGTCGCGGCTGCAGTTCGCGCGCGAACATCTCGGAGTGCGGCACACCATCACCGCTGGACTCGAGGCCGTGGCCCAAATCAAGTCGATCGGTGGAGGCGAGCTTCCGACCATCGTGATCGATGCGACCGGCAGCGCGAAGTCCATGACGGCCACGTTCGATCTCACCGCGCACGGGGGCCGCATCGGCTTTGTTGGGCTCGTGCACGGTGACAACACCTTCAGCGATCCCAATCTCCACCGGCGCGAGCTGACGCTCTGCGCGAGCCGCAACGCCACGGCGAACACGTTTCGCGAGATCATCGCACTGGTGGAGGCGGGGAAAATCGACACCACCCCGTGGATCACCCACCGGTTCGCGCTCGAAGAGACGCCGGCGATCTTTCCGGCCGAGATCGCGGGGAATCCTGCCGTGTTGAAAGCGATGATCACGGTGCCTGTGTGATTTTTGCGCGTCAGCCGCCTTTTGCTTTGTCATTGTGCGTTTCGCTTTGAATGACCGTCCCACTCGTTTCGACCCCATGAAATTCCGCTCTCTTCTCACTGCCGCGTCGCTCCTCGCCCTGCCGTTTGCTCTCTCCGCCGCCGAAGAGGCCCGCTGGTTCAAAGGCAATCTGCACACGCATTCGCTCTGGAGCGATGGCGACGAC
>JANPIT010000533.1:0-3330 GCA_031425115.1 Opitutaceae bacterium
TCGGCCTGAAGAACCGCACATTCTACTACAACATCCCCGGCGGCAGTCGCGAACTCTTCAGTTCGCCCGACACCTGGCAGGCCAACGCGTTCGTCTCCTACCGCCGAAAAATCGGGAAACGCTTCGGCTTCTCGAGCCAGGTAAACGTAACCAACGTTTTCAATCATTACGTCTTCGGCACGCTCCCCAATAATGGCTCCGGCTACACCAACCCCGCCAACCTCGGCGTCAGCTTCTACGGCCAACCCCGCCTGTATGTCTGGACGAACACGCTGACCTTTTGACCTTCGACGCGATGCCGGTCCAGTAGCGAAGAAAAACAAGGAAGCCCCAGCGCCGGTTAACTCGGAGCATTTTTGAAGCCACAGAGAGATAAATCTGGAACTCAGGAAATCAGGAATAAAACAACGAGCAGAGGGATGGGGTGAGGTGATACGTTTTTTTCCTGAGTTCCTGATTTCCAGATTTGGTTTGTTCAGTTTTGTGGGCTTTTCCTGCCTTCCCGCTTTCCACATTCTCCATCTTCTTCCTTTCATGATTCGAAAAGCCTTCGTGATGAGCGTGGACGCGGGCGCCGAGGGGGAATACGCCCGGCGGCATCAACCGATTTGGGCGGAACTTGTGGCCGTGTTGAAGGCGCATGGCGTGCACAACTATTCCATTTTTCTGCACGAGGAGACGCGGCAGTTGTTCGCCTATGCGGAGATCGAAGACGAGGCGCGTTGGGCGGCGATCGCGCAAACGGAAGTCTGCCAGCGGTGGTGGAAACACATGGGCGATGTCATGCCCGGCAACGCCGACCACAGTCCGGTTTCTCGCGGGCTCAAGGAAGTGTTTCATCTGGAGTAGGGCGTGCGCTTTGTGGAGGTAGGGAGAGGCGTCCTCGCCGAGCCGTCGCGGAAAAAGCGAAAGACGGCGATGCGATGTTCGCTAGAAAACCGCGCGACGGCTCACCCGGAGGGTTCGCCCTACCTGATCGAGCTACTCACTTCTGCTCGATCCACGGCAGCGTATCCAGATCTACATTGCCGCCGGTGAGGATGATGCCGACGCGGCGGTTCGCGACGGTGACTTTGTTCTCCAGGATGGCGGCGTAGGGCACGGCGGCCGACGGCTCGACCACGATCTTCACGACTTCCCAGATCATCCGCATGGCGGCAATGATGGCGGCTTCGCTCACGGTCACGATATTGTCCACGTTGGCCTGAATGATCGGGAAGTTCGGCTCGCCCACTGAGGTGCGGAGGCCGTCGGCGATGGTGTCGGCTTTGATGAGTGGCGTGCGGATGCCCGCGCGAAACGAGCGGGCCGCGTCGTCGGCCCCGGCGGGCTCCGTCCCGATGATCTGCAGCTGCGGCCGCACGGCCTTGCCGGCGACCGCGGTCCCGCAGAGCAAGCCGCCGCCGCCGACGGGGCACAGCACCATGTCGAGATCGCGCACATCTTCCATCAACTCGAGGACGGCGGTGCCCTGGCCGGCCATCACGAGCTCGTCCTCAAAAGGATGCACGAGCGTGGCGAGCGTGGTTTCAAGGATGCGCGCACAGGCTTCTTCGCGGGCGGCCTGCGTGGGTTCACAGAAAGTGATCTTGCCACCATAACCCTCGACGGCGCGGACTTTTGGCTTTGCGGAATTGGTGGGCATCACGATGTGCGCCGCGATGCCGCGGAGCTTTGCGGCGCGTGCGACGGCCGCCGCGTGATTGCCCGACGAATGCGTCGCGACACCGCGCAGCGCCTCGACGTCCGCGATGGAAAATACGGCGTTGGTCGCGCCGCGCGCCTTGAACGCGCCGACCTTCTGCAGATT
Source organism: Opitutaceae bacterium (assembly GCA_031425115.1). Classification (GTDB taxonomy): domain Bacteria; phylum Verrucomicrobiota; class Verrucomicrobiia; order Opitutales; family Opitutaceae; genus ER46. The sequence goes on from JANPIT010000533.1 coordinate 1,811, forward strand.
TTCGCACTTGAAGAAAAGTTTCCCGCCGCAGGCTGCATTGAGCCGGGCGTTGGTCAGCACGGGCGTGCGGAAAATGTGCGGGCGGATGCGTTCGTGCGCGGCGCGGATGGCGGCGAGATCGAGGGCCATGGATCGGCAGCTTGCACGGCGGCGGCGGCACATGCAAACTTGCACATGGTCAAAAAACTCCTCCACACCCGGATGCGCGTGAACGATATCGAGCGCACGGTGAAGTTCTACGAGCAGGCCCTGGAGCTCAAGGTGGCACGGCGCAGTGTATCGCCGCGCGGTGCGCAAATTGTGTTTCTGGCCACGCCGAACAGCGACGAGGAGATCGAGATTTGCCAGCTACCGAACAGTCCGAGCGTGCAGGTGCAGCCCGACCTCATGCACCTGGCGTTCGAGGTGGAAGACCTCGCGGCGTTCACGCGGAAATTGGAGGCGAAGGGTTTCAAACTGAGCGATGGCCCCACGCCCACGGGAAGCGGATCAACCATCGCGTTCATCGATGCCCCCGAGGGCTACGAAGTGGAATTGATCCAGCGCGCGAAGTAAGGTGGAGTGCGGCTGAGGAGGAAACCACTGATGGATTTCGCCAATGGGCGAAATTTCAGGATGAGCTGCGGCTAATCGCCTTCGCTGCAGTAAGGGCCGGCCAATGGCCGGAATTCTAGTCGGCCATTGCCGACCCATTCTTGATCCGGAGGCGATTAGCCGAAGGGGTGAATAGGTTTCAGCCATTGCTGAAACCCATCAGTGGTTCTTCTCCGCTTTTTTCGCCCGGCGTTCCCACGCGAATAGATACTGCTGCGCGAGGCCGGCGAGCGGGCCGAAGTGGGCGCGACCAAATTGCGTGAGCTGCGGCGGCCGCCAGCCTTCGAGCCCGTAGCGCAGCGCGAGCGTTTTCAAGATCCAGACGTCGACGGGAAACGCCTCCAGCCGGCCCGCACCGAAGAGCAGCACGCAGTCGGCGACTTTCTCGCCGACGCCCGGTAGCGTGCAGAGGCGTTCCTTCGCGGTGGCGTAAGGGAGGGTCTCCGTTTCCTCGAGCCAGCCGGGATGGGCGGCCAGGAAGCGCGCCGTTTCCGCGATGTAGCGCGCGCGAAACCCCAGCAGACACGCGCGCAGCTCGCTCTCCGGAATCAGCGCGAGCTCAGGCCAGGAGGGCAGGCGGTAGAGGGTAGGGACGGGCGGCCCGCCCGTCTGAGGCCCCGGACGCGCAGGCTGCGCGTCCCTACCTTGAAACACAGCAGCGCCGTGCCGTTCGGCCAGCAGGGCGAGCATCTGCTTGATCTGCACGATCTGCTTCGTGGCGCTGCAGAGAAAGCCGAGGAGCGTTTCACCGAAGGGCTGACGCAGGATCTGCAGTCCGGGAAACGAGGCAAGGCAGCGCTCCAGATGCGGGTCGCTGCGCCAGGGCAGCGTGTCGGTGAGCGCTGCAAAATTTCGCTCCACGGCGAAATAGGTCGCGAGTGCGGTGTCTGTGCCGCGGGCGAGATGGGCCGGTGCGCTCCACTCGA
>JANPIT010000534.1:0-1808 GCA_031425115.1 Opitutaceae bacterium
GACTGCTCGAAACGCTCGCCGTGGAGCGCGAGGATCACCGAGATGATCGCGATCGCCGCGGCGGTGAGCGTCGCAATCGCGGCCGCGATCCCACCTGAGCGTCGCAGGAAAAGCGCAATGACCGCGGCCGAGGCGAGCGGCAGCGCAAGAACGAGAAGGGCGTGCTGCGGCATCGTCATGCGGAAAACAGGTAGGGCGAGGCGTCCTCGCCGAGCCGTCGCGGCAAACGCTGGCGACGGCTCGGAGTATTCAAAGACGTGCACCGCGACGGCTCACCGAGGACGGTTCGCCCTACCTCTTGAATGGTGGACAACGGCATCATCAGTTTTTCAGCGCGTTGAGCTGATCGATCTGGATCGTCTGCCGTTTGCGGAACAGGGCGACGATGATGGCCAAGCCCACGGCCACTTCGGCCGCGGCGACCGTCAGGATGAAAAACACAAAGACGTTTCCATCCATCGTGCCGTTGAACCGCGAGAACGCGACGAGCGCGAGGGTCGAGGCCACGAGCATCAGCTCCAGGCACATGAAGACGACAAGGGTGTTGCGCCGAATCAGGACGCCGAGCAGGCCGATCGCGAAGAGCGCCACGCTGATGACGATGTAGGCGTTGAGAGTGGTTGGTATCACTTGATATCCTCCAAGCCTTCGAATTTTTTGCTGAGCACGATCACGCCGAGCATCGCGATCAGGAGCAGGAAACCGAGGATCTGCACCGGCAGCAGGTAGGTCGTGAAAAGCTGATATGCGTAGAGTTTGAGCGAGGCGCCGAGCGCCGGCACGCCGGTGATGTCCGGCTCCGGCAATTTGCCCCGCCCGGCGAACGAGGCGACGCCCGCGACCACGAGTCCGATCGCCAGGATGCGCGAGACCAAGGGGAGGCGATTCAGCGTCGGTCGTGCGTCGCCCTTTGTGTCGAGCAGCATGACGATGAACAGGAACAGCGCGACGATCGCGCCCGCGTAAACCAGCAGCAGGAGGAACGCCAGCAGGTAGGCGTTGAGCGCGACAAAGAGCCCGGCAACGCCCACGAGCGAAAGCAGCAGGCACATCGCGGCGTTGACGGTGTTTTTGTTCACGACGACGCCAATCGCCGAGACGAGCGTGAAGAGGACGAAGACGTTGAAGAGGAAGTTGCCCATCGGATCGGAGCTAAGCGCAAAGACGCGAAGATGCGCAAAGGTTCGCAAAGAGCCCGGAAGCTTGGGCCCCTCGCCTTTTGCTGAGCGAATCTTTGCGCATCTTTGCGTCTTTGCGCTTCAAGGTTTGGTTCATCTCAGTGCCGGTCGTTGCCGTGGTCCTCGGCGGCTTTTTTGACGTCCCACTTGTGGTGCTCGTCGGGCAGCGTGCCACCGAGTTCGTAGAGCCGCGCCTTGTTGTTCACCATCTCCTCGCGCGTGTAACCAGTCATCGAATACTGGTTTTGCAGGAAGATCGCCTCCTCCGGACAGACTTCCTGGCACATGCCGCAGTAGATGCAGCGCAGCATGTCGATTTCGAACTCCTGCGGTGCCTTCTCGACGTGATCGGTGGGCGCGCCCGGCGGAATTTCACCGGGCGTGATGCGGATAGCCTTGGGCGGGCAGACGAACTCACACAGCTGGCAGGAAACGCATTTTTCCCGGCCGTTCGGATCCTTCACGAGCGTCGGCACGCCGCGGTAGCCGACCGGAATCGCCGGACGCTGCTCGGGATATTCGAGCGTCTCCTTCGGCCTCACCAGATGCTGCCACGTGGTCTTCAACGCCGCGGCAATCTGAGGCACGTAGGTGCGCTCGGCGAAGGTGAGCGGTTTGCGTTCGAGAGGG
>JANPIT010000535.1:0-9601 GCA_031425115.1 Opitutaceae bacterium
TCTCGCAAGACCGCGAGGTCGCTGCAAAGGCATGGCACTCCCATCCACAGCGATTCGAGCAGAGGCAAGCCACAGCCTTCCGCAATCGTCGGAAAAACGGTGGCGCGGGCGGTGGCGTAAAGTTGCGCGACGACAGCGTCGGCCGCGGCCTCGTGAAACTTGAGTTGGGTGGCGTGCTTCTGGCGGAGCGCGTGAATGCGTTCGACGATGGGCCCGCCGAAATGCGGATTCACGCGACCCACGAGATGGAGCTCGAAAGCCATGCCCTCGTCCCAGAGTTCGGCACAGACTTCGAGGAGAAAGGCCTGATTTTTCCGCGGCTCGAGGATGCCGACGCAAAGGAGCTGAGGGCTGAGAGCGGAGAGCGGAGAGCCGGGAGCGAGGCGCGGTTGATTTTTGAAGTCGGCGCCGAGGGCGAGGACGTCGACGGGCGGGGGGCGGTCGATGCCTTGCCAACGCCAGAAGCCGAGTAACTCGTCGCGACTCGCGCCAGACACCGCCCACACGCGGTCGAAGCGTGCGAGGAGTTTCATGTAGCCCGGGTGGCGCGCGACGCTTTGCGGCCACGTGATGTGGGGATGCTTGAGTGGAATCGCATCGTGGAAGAGCGCCGCGGTGCGACACGGAGGCGCGTCCAAGAACGCCGTGAAGCCCGGCCGCTCTTCTTCGGAGAAAAGTTCGGCGGTGAAATACCAATCGGATTTCGCGACGGTCGCGGGCAGCGCAAGGGGCCACGCGGTTTCGGTAGCGGCGATCCCGAGGCCGTCGCGCAGGCGCTGGCTGACGCGCGTGAGGCCGGAGCGATGGCCGGTGCCGCCGGTTTTCGTGACGTCGAAGAAAATCATCTCGGCGCGGCGGGTGCGGTCGCCGGCAGTGGAGCGGGGGCGTGCTCGGCGATCGTCTGCTCGAAGCGCGTGAGGAGGCGCCGGGCATTTTGGTGGGCGTCGAAATTTTCCTCCACCCAGCGACGCGCGGCGTGGCGGAGTTTTTCGGCGAAAGCATCGTCGTGTGCGAGGCGGCGGAGCGAGGCGACCCAATCGTGCGGGGCCTCGACTTTAGCGACGAGCCCGGTGATGCCCTGAGTTATTGCCTCGGTGGTCGCGGCGGCGGGCGACGTGACGACCAGCACGCCGACGGACATCGCCTCCGGAATTACGTTGGGCAGGCCGTCGCGGTCGCCACTGGCGGCGATGACGCCGGTGTGGAGGAGCACATCGGCCCACGCGAGCTGGCTCCACACCTCGTGCTGCGCGAGGTGCCCGGTGAACGTGAGATGACCGGCGATGCCGAGATGGCCGGCGAGTTTTTCCAACTCCGCGCGCAGCGGACCCTCGCCCACGATGCGAGCCGCGAACGGCACGCCGGCGGCACGCAGTGCGGCGTAGATTCGCAGTTGGTGATCGAGGCCTTTTTTTTCCACGAGACGCGCGACGCACACGAGGTGCAGCGGGCTGCGCGAGGCGCGCAGCGGTTTCAGCGCAGGCAGGCGCTCGAGGCCGCGGCGGATGCAAATGATACGTTCGGAGGCGAGGCCACGCTCCGCGAGACGCCGGCGGCCCATCTCGGTCGAGGTGTGGATGAAGGCGGCGTGTTGCAGCTTGTCGTTGAGCCACCAATCGCCGCCGTGCTCATAAATGTCATACGCGTGGGCGGCGGCGCTGTAACGGTGGCCGTCGAGTCGCCAGAGCAGCCACGCGGCCGTCGCCGGCGCGCCGCCCCACGCGGCGTGGGTGAGTGCCGGAGGATTCGCGCGAAACTCGCGCGCGTAAAGACAGGCAAAGCCGGCGCCGAGCATGTTCTCCCAAAAATTAAGCCACGACGGCGGCCGGCGGGTGACGAGGCCGCGCAGTAGCTGACCGAGGACAGCCGGGCGCCGCCAAGCCTCGAGTGGGATATGCCACAGCAGCGTGAGCAGGCGCCATTTGTTGAAATGCGCGACGGGCAGGCCGCGAAAAGAACCGCCGCCGCCCCAGAGCGAATAGATCCGCAGCCGCACGCCGTGCGCCTTCATGGCGATGATTTCGCGCTGGAGAAACGTCTCCGTGTTTTTCGGGAACGTGGTGAACAGATACGCGATTTCGGGCGGCTGAGCGGACAAGGTGCGGCGAAGTTAGTGGCGCGGCTGGCTCGCGGCCAAGCGGATTGCGCGGTGCATGAGACTGAAACTGGCCGTGAAACGCGCGAGCGGTGCGGCCTTCGCGATTTCCCCCCGCGTTTGGTTACAGCCCGGCGGGGTCAGGTTGGCTTCGCGCCGTTGGTCGGCGGCCACGCTCGCCGTTTGAGCTTCGCGCTGCCGACCTCATTTGCGAGGGCGACCAACTCGTCGATCAGCACCGTGGGATCCTCCTCGTAGCGGAGCTTCAGGAAGTTCTCGCGCACGTTCTGATACGCGGCCGGCTCTGCCATCCACCGGTCAATGATGCGGGCGAAATCGACCGCGTCTTCGATTTTCTCCGAGGCGGCGCCGTTGCGGAAAAATTTCCAGGTCAGCTCCTCTTGCGGCATGATTCCGCCAAAGGCGTTAAAGATGATGGGGCACTGGAAATTCAACGCCTTCGCGCAAGTCGTGGTGCCGCCGCGCGTGACGATGGTGTCGCTCGACTGCATGAGCAGGTGCACGACTTCCGAGTAGCCCTCGATGTAGCAGGTGAACTCGGGATGGGTCGCGCGCCAGTGCACGAGGGCGTTGTAGGTTTCCTTGTTCTTCCCGCAGATGATGATGGCCTGCACGCGTTGCGCGTGGGGCAAGAGCGCGGGCAGGAGTTCGAAATGGTTGTTGGCCCCGTTGCCGCCGGTGGCGAGGAAGACGGTGAATTTATCCGGGTCGAGACCAAGTTGCTTCACGCGGTAATCCCGACGGCGCGGCGCATCCAAGATTTCGATATACGAGCGCGGCAGCATCAGGTAGCCGCGCACGCGTGCTTTGTCGGCGGGGATGCCGGACTTGACCGCGTAGTCGCGCGCGGTCGGCGTGCGAGAGATGTAGAGGTCGACGGAGGGTTCGATCCAGTTGCGCGAATAGCCCCAGCCGCCCGAGAATTCGCCGCAGTAAGTGGCGCAGCGCACCTTGGTCGCGCCGAGGGTCTCGCGCGCGAGTTGGAAATAGCCGCGATTGAGGCAGTCGTGCACGCTAAAGACCAAGTGCGGTTTATAGTCCCGCAGCACCTCGACGTAGTAGCCGGCGCCGAAGGTGACGCGGCTACGGTTGACGTAGCTCAAGAGCTCCACGAGGGCGTAGAAGATCTTGTGAATCCAAGGCGCGCTGCGCTGGATGCGGTTGTAGAGTCCGACTCCGGTGCGATTTAGGACCGAGGATTTTTCGAGCATTTGCTCGATGCGCACGTCGATCTCGTGGCGGTAGAGCTGAAAGCACCACTCGGCAAACGCCTCCGCGCGGGCGTCGTGGCCGCCGCCAGTGCTCGAAGTCAGAACGAGGATGCGAAGCTTGGACATGCGGCGCGATCAGCGGGCGTCGTAGTAGCTCATCTGGATACGCCGGCGGAGCGGCAGCGAGCCGAAGCGTGCGAGAAACGGTCCTGCGACAGCTTGGAAAAAACGTCCGGTGCGCACGGTGCCGCTTTTCTGCCGCAGCAGCGCGCGGCGCAGGGCGGCGGCGGCGTGCGCCGGTGCCGGGCCAGTGCGCATCATGGCCGCGAAGGCAGCCCAGGCGCGCGCCATGCGCGGCGTTGTTTCTCCGGCGGGGCGGCGGACGGAGGTTTCGAAATCGGTGCGGTAATCACCCGGGCGAACATCGAGCACGACAACGCCACTGCCGGCGGTCTCGATCATGAGGCTTTCGTTCAGCGCGGTGAGGCCGGCCTTGGCGATGTTGTAGGCGCTTTGGAAAGGCAGTGGAAACTCCGCGGCGAGGGACGAGATGTTGACGAGCGCGCCGCGGTGCCGCGCGAGCATGGGGCGCAGGGCGGCATGCGAGAGGCGCGCGGTGTTCACGAGCATTACTTCCAGCTGTTCGCGCCATTCGTCGAACGCGGTCGCGGCAAACTGGCCATAGACGCCGTAGCCTGCGTTGTTGATCACGAGGTCGAAGCCGCCGTCGCCCGCGCGGGTGGCTTGCTGTTTGAAAATCATTTCTGCGGCCGGCCCGTCGCGAAGATCCATGGCGACTGGGGTGAAGGCGGCGCCGTGCTTCGAGGCGAGATCAGCGAGCCGCGCGGCGTCGCGCGAGGTGCCCCAGACGCGGACACCGTCGGCGAGCAGCATCTCGGTGAACGCGCGACCGAGGCCGGTGCTCGCGCCGGTGACAAACGCGGAGCGGTAAAGATCGGAAACGCGGGAGGCGGCCACGGGGTCAGGCGATACGCTTGAACACGAGGGCGACGTTGGCGCCGCCGAAGCCGCTGCTGTTTTTCACCACGATATTGGCGGCGCGATTTTCGGTGGTGAGCGGAATGTTCAACCCTTCGCACTCGGGGTCGATTTTGGAGAGGTGGGCGTTGCCGGGGATGAAGCCATCGCGCAGCGCGAGCGCGCAGAACGCGCTCTCCATCGCGCCGGCGAGCGAGAGGCCGTGGCCGGTCAGGGCCTTGGTGCTGCTGACCGCGACGCGCGGCGTGGCGTCCTTGAAGACGGCGCGCAGTGCCCGCGCTTCGGATACGTCGCCGATGAGGGTGGAGGTCGCGTGAGCGTTCACGTAGTCGACGTGGTCGGGTGCGACCTTGGCCGCGCGGAGGGCGAGGGTCATCGCCGCCGCCGCGCCACTGCCTTCGGGGTGGGAAATGGCGACATTGTAGCCGTCGGATGCCTGGCCCCAACCGAGTAACTCGGCGTAGGGTTGCACGCCGCGCCGCAGGACTTCCTCTTCGCTCTCGAGCACGAGCACAGCGGAGCCGCCGGTGCCGACGAAACCATCGCGCGCGGCATCGAACGGGCGCGACGCGAGATTGGGATCGGTTTGGAGCGAGAGTGTGCGCATGCCGGCGAACGGCAGGATCGCGTCCACATTGCCGTCTTCGCCACCGACGATGAACATGCGCTTCTGCCGGCCGAGGGTGATGTCGTCGTAGGCGTAGCCGATAGCATGGGCCGAGGAGGCGCACGCGGAGGAGAAGCCGCACGAGGCGCCGAGAATCTTAAACGCGGCGGTGAGGTTGAAGTTCAATGTGCCGACGATCGAAGCGACGATGCCGAGCGGGGAGCAGCGCATCACGCCGAGCTTTTTGAGTCGGTCCTGATTGTGATGGAGGAGATAGGGCGAGCCGCCGGATGCGGCGTAGAGACCGGTGTCGGGATTGGAGACATCCCCCTCGGTCAGCTGGGCGTCGGCGACGGCCTGGAGCATCGCGCAATGGGCGAAGAGGCCGTTGGGGGCCATGGAGCGCAGGAGCTCGCGTTTGATTTTGTAGCCGCTGGGAAAAGTCCAATCTTCGGGATCGGTGGAGTCGGTGGTGAACTCCTTGATCGTGCCGATAATTTTTACCGGGATGTCCGGCTTCTGGAACGGCGGGTAGAGTTCGAAACCGTGGCGGAGCTCGCGAAGGCTGCGGGTGACCGCGGCCGTGTCGTTGCCGATGCTGGTGATGAATCCGAGGCCAGTGATGAAAACTCTGGGCATGCTCCGTGGGAAGGGGAAGTGAAGTCCGTCTGGGGAAATCGGTCAATGACAGTAGCGGGGCAAGCGGCGGTGGCCTGCGCTCGACGTCGAGAATGACAGCCTACGCCGTGTTTTCCTCATCCCGAACTTCGGCCACAAAAAAACGGCGGCCAATTAAGCCGCCGTTGGAAGTGTTATGCCCGCTGGGCCCTCAGGCGTTGATGGCAGTGCGCAAGGGCTTCGGCGAGGAAGACTCCGAGCTGCCGTTAACGGGTCCAGCGTGGTCTACCCCGTTGATGGGAACGGGGGCGTTGGCCGCATCGACAAATCCGTAAGTCAGCGTGATTTCCTCCGCGATAACGGCCTTTTCCTGGCCGACGCGAATGGAGCCTTCGAACGTGGCGAGCGGCATCTTCATGCGCTTGGGCTTGATCGAAAGGGTGAGGATATCGCCCGGTTTGCACACGCGGTGAGCGCGCACGCCCTCGCAACCGGTGAAGAAAATCATCTGGGAGCTGACGACCTTGCCCGGCTCGGTCGGGGCACCTTCAAGCAGGTAGAGCACCGCCAGCTGTCCGAGGGCCTCGAGCATGATCGAAGCGGGCATGACGGGGTTATCCTTGAAGTGACCCTGCAGGAAGAATTCCTGGCCCGAAATCTTGTATTTGCCGTTGGCGGAGGTGGAGCTCACCGAGGCCTCGTTAAGAAAGAGGAAGGGAGGCTGGACCGGCATGACCGCACCGATGTGCTCGATGGGGATAAACTTGGTCGGCTTGGGCAGGGTAAGACCGCGGATCTTGCAGTCGATGAACGTCTTTACATCCCCGACGGTGCGCAGATTGCGCAACTCATCGTTGTTGATCGTCATCTGGAGGACGTCTTCGACGAGAATCACGATTTCCATCATCGTGAGTGAGTCGATCCCGAGATCCTCGATCAGGCGGAGATCATCATCCGCATCCTTCAGCTTAATGCGCAGATCGGGCTCCACAAAGCGCTCGATCACGCCGATAACCACCGCCGGAACATGTTCTGGGTTACCAGTTTTTCGAAATTGAACCGCCGCTTCGAAGGTCGAGGGCGAACAGCGTTTTAGCGCTTCGCGGAGGGCAGCTTCATCTTCAGCGGCGAACGGTTTTAAGGGATTCGGAATTGGCTTGGACGTCACCGAACTGGTTGAAACTGCATCTGGCATTGTTCGTTGTTTGTATGTTACGGAGGGAGGTAAAGTAAACCCCTTATTTCCGTGGCGCGGGAGGGGAGACGGTAAGGCAGACGCCTCCTTTAGTTCCCGGGTTTCGCTTACTTTCGGACATCCAACGCGGCACGAACGGCGCTTGCCAGCCGGTGCAGCCGCACCTAACGACTCCGCCGCGATCGCGCGTCTCGACCTTGGGCGCCCTCATCGCCGTCCAATTCTTCACCGCGCATGTGCGCCTCTCTCCACGTCCCGGCCGACTGTCCGGTATTTCTCATAACGCATGAATTTTTCCCCAAGCGGGGAGGCATCGCGACCTTTACGGAGGAGATTGCCCGGGCGACTGCGACTTTGGGCTACAAGGTGGAGGTCTGGGCTCAGTCGGCGCCAACCACGGCCGCCAAGAGTGATTGGCCGTTTCGCCTGCGGCGGATGCCGCTGAAGGGCACGCACGATCTCACCTGTCAGCTGCAACTGGCGCGGGAACTGGTGCGACATCGCCGCGACCTGCGTCGGGCGACGGTCTATCTGCCGGAGCCGGGGCCGATGTTGACCATGATGCTGCTCCAGTTTTTCCGGGCGTTTCGGCCGGAGCGGCTCGTGCTGACGTTTCACGGCTCGGAGATCCTGAAGTTTGCGGGCCATCCGCTGCGGCGGTGGCTGGCGGGGCAATTGATCCGGCGGGCGACGCGCGTCAGCACGCTGAGCAATTACACCCAGGAGCTGCTGCTCGACCATTTCCCGGAAGCAGCGGACAAGATTTACCTGACTCCCGGGGCGTTGCGGTCGGATTTCGCGGTCGTGCCGGCCAAGCCTGAGTCGGGAAAAGCCAAGATCGTGGTCCTTACCGTGGGACGTCTGCACCCGCGCAAGGGGCAATTGCTGACGCTGCAGGCGCTGCAGATGCTGCCGCACACCGTGCGTGCGCAGCTCGAATACTGGGTCGTGGGTGGCCAATCGAAAGGTAACTACGAAGGCTTGCTGCGATCGCAGGCGGCGCAGCAGCCGGACCTGACAGTGCGTTTCTTTGGCAACTTGCCCGACGAGGAGCTCGCCGGGATCTACGACGGCGCGGACATCTTCGCCATGACGAGCGTGAACCTCGATCATAGCGTGGAAGGCTTCGGGTTGGTGTATCTCGAGGCTGCGGCGCACGGCCTGCCGGTGGTAGCGCATGATGTGGGTGGCGTGTCGGAGGCCGTGGTGGACGGTGTGACCGGTTTGCTGGTGCCGCCGAATCGGCCGGTGCAACTCGCGGCCGCGTTCGAAAAGCTGATTCACGATGCCGCGCTGCGGAAGCGGCTCGGCGCGGCGGGGCGGGATTGGGCGTTGCGCAATTGCTGGAAGGAATCGGCGGAAGCCCTGTTCAATCCCGACTGGGTAGCGGCATGAGCACGATGATCCAATCACGAGCGAGCATCACGGTGCGCTACGCGGAGACAGACATGATGGGCGTCGTTTATCACGGCAGCTATCTGCCCTGGTTCGAGGTCGGCCGAACCACGCTGCTGAAGGAACTGGGCCTGTCTTATCGACAGTTGGAACTGGATGGTTTTCGACTGCCGGTGCTCGAAGTGACGGCGAAATACGTGCGCCCCGCGCTTTACGATGATGAGCTCACCATCGTGACGACGATGCGGGAGCGACCGCTGTTGCGCATCCGACTCGACTACGAAGTGCGTCGTGGAGAGGAATTGCTGGCGACCGGTGGGACAGTGCACGCGTTCATCGATCGCGAGGGGAAGCCCGTGCGGCCGCCCGCCGCGGCGGTGGCTTTATTTGAGAAGGCGTTTCGGTAGTGGGCTAGGGTCGCTCCGCCTCGAACTCCGCCAACACCATCGGGTCGACTTCGTGCGCCCGTGCCGCAGCGAGCTGTGCGTCACCGCCAAGTCGATACGCGGCCCACACGGCGTGCGCGCGCACGAGGGGCGAGGCGTGCGACGTGGCGAGGGTGACGAGTTGAGGCAGCAACGTGGGATCGGCGGAATTGCCGGCGACGATGCACGCATTGCGCAGGAGGCCGACGAGCTTCAGGCGCTTGATCGGGGTGCGGCGAAACACGTCGGCAAACCGCTCCGGCGTGAGCGTGAGAATTTCGGCGAGCGTCAGCTCCGCGAGATCGTGGCGGGCGGCGAGGAGCAGTTGGCGTCCCTGCTGCGCGAAACGATTCCACGGGCAGACTTCCAGGCAGACATCGCAGCCGTAAATGCGGAGGCCGATGCCGGGGCGCAGCTCGCGCGGGATCACGCCTTTGTTCTCAATTGTCTGATACGAGATGCACCGGCGGGCATCGACGACGCCCGGCGCGGAGAAGGCGCGCGTGGGACAGGCGTCGAGGCAACGCGTGCAGCTGCCGCAGAGCAGTCCGACGTCGCGCTCGCGGAACTTAGTGCGCACGGGGGCGTCGGGCGCAAAATCGAGGCGAGTGAGAATCGACGCGAGAAAAAGCCAGTTGCCGTGCCGCCGCGAGATCAGCATCGCGTTCTTGCCGGTGAAGCCCAGCCCGGCGCGCGCGGCCCAGCTGCGTTCGAGCACCGGACCCGTGTCGACGTAGTAGCGGTAATCGGTGCTCGTGGCACCGTAAAGTTCCTCGATCGCCTCACCGACGGCGACGAGCGCGGGTTTGATGGTGTCGTGGTAGTCCTCGTAAAGCGCGTAGCGCGCCCACGTCGGCGTCGCGTGAGCGGCGGGGACGTTTTGGAGCCTGGGCGAAGCCGTGAATTTGTCGGACCAGTAGCTGACGCCGAGCATGATCATCGAGCGGGCGCCGGGCAAAACGAGATCCGGGTTGAGTCGTTTTTCGGCGCTGCGCTCCATCCACTGCATGTCGCCGTGCATGCCGGCGTTGAGCC
>JANPIT010000536.1:0-5678 GCA_031425115.1 Opitutaceae bacterium
ACCGCCTGGTGCAGGCCGTCCGACCAGCGGCGGCCGGGCATCACGCGACCGGTGTTCTCGTCGACGATCATCACCTTCCCGTCGGGCGTGACGACGTATTCGACGTCGCGTTCATAAAGTGAATACGCGCGCAGGAGCTGCGAGATCGCGTGAATCTCCTCCGAGACGTCGGCGTAGCGCTGTTGCGAATGAAGCTTCTTCTCTTCGCGCTGCTCGGGGGTGAACGACGTGTCCTTGTCGAGATCGGAGAACTCCGTCGCGAGATCGGGCAGCATGAACGCATCGGGATTGTCCGGGCGCAGGCTGGTGCGGCCGAGTTGCGTCAAGTCCGCCTGGTGCTGGCGCTCATCGATCACGAAGAGCAGCTCTTCCTTGATCTTGTAGAGCTCGTCCTTGTTGAGGTCCGAGTTCAGCTCGGTCTCCATCTTGTCGAGCAGCTTGCGCCACGCGCCATTCTCCATGATGCGCAGGAGCTGCTTATTCTTCGGGTGGCCCATCTTGACCTGCAGCATTTTCTGCGCGGCCAAGTGACGGTCGTCGTCCGTCGCGGTCGGTTTCTCGAGCAGCTCTTTTGCCTCGGTGATGATCTTGTTGCAGAGGCGGATCTGATCGTTGACGAGCTTGTCGACCGGCGGCTTGAGTTTCGTAAACGGCTGCTCGCGCTCGATCGGCGCTGGGCCGGAGATGATCAAGGGCGTGCGCGCTTCGTCGACGAGGATCGAGTCGACCTCGTCCACGATGCAATACCAGTGGTCGCGCTGGACCTGGTCCTCCTTGCGCGTGGCCATGCCATTGTCGCGAAGGTAGTCTAAACCGAACTCACTCGCGGTGCCGTAAGTGATGTCGCACCCATACATCTCGCGCCGCACATCGGGCGACATTTGTTGTTGGATACAACCGACGGTGACGCCGAGAAACTTGTAGAGATGGCCCATCCACTCGGAGTCGCGACGCGCCAGGTAGTCGTTGACGGTGACGAGCTGGGAATTCCGATTGGTGAGCGAGTTGAGATAAAGCGGCAGCGTCGAGACGAGCGTCTTGCCCTCGCCGGTGGCCATTTCCGCGATCTTGCCCTGATGGATCGCGATGCCGCCGATGAGCTGCACGTCGAAATGGATCATGTCCCACGTGAGCTCGTGATCGCACACCAGGATCTTCTGTCCGCTCATGCGGCGAGCGGCATTCTTCACCGTGGCAAACGCCTCCGGGAGAATCTCATCGAGCGCAGCGCGCTTGTCGGACGCGGCGGCAATGCGCGCCCGGAATTCGGCGGTCTTGGCCCGAAGCTGCTCGTCAGTCAGCGATTGATAGGACTTTTCGAGCTCGTTGATGCGCGCGGCCGTGGGGCGTGCTTTCTCGAGGAATTTCTTGTAGTGCCGGCCTGAAAACCGTTTGAGCAGGAACGAGAGCATGAAGAGGTCCGAACGTTAGGAGGCACTTCCAGCTTGGCAAACGAAGAATGGGCAGCGGCGTGCCGCGGCCGGTCGTGTTCGCGGGTGGGAGCTGGCGAAACGAAACTTCTCGGCTTGCCGCCGCGCTCAGACCTTCGTCCGAAAATACGCGATTGTGCGCTTCAGCCCTTCGTCGAGCGCGATCTGCGGCTCCCACTTCAACACGGATTTCGCGAGCGTGATGTCGGGCCGGCGCTGCTTCGGATCGTCGGAGGGCAGTGGCTTGTGCACAATCTTCGAGCGGCCACCGACGAGTTGAACCGTTTTCTCGGCCAGTTGCAGCATCGTGAACTCACCCGGATTCCCGAGATTCATCGGGCCGACGGTTTGTGTCTGGGCCATGAAGCGCACGAAACCCTCGATCAGGTCATCCACATAACAGAACGACCGCGTCTGCAATCCGTCGCCGTAAATGGTGATGTCTTCGCCCTTGAGGGCCTGCACAATGAAGTTCGACACCACGCGCCCATCGTTGGGGTGCATGCGCGGGCCGTAGGTGTTGAAGATGCGGATGACGCGGATATCGACTTTGTTCTCCCGGTGATAGTCGAAGAAGAGCGTCTCGGCGCAGCGCTTGCCCTCATCGTAGCAGGAGCGCTTGCCGATCGGATTCACATTCCCCCAGTAGCTTTCCAGCTGCGGATGCACCGCCGGATCGCCATACACTTCGCTCGTGCTCGCCTGAAACACGCGCGCCCGCACGCGCTTCGCCAGGCCGAGACAATTGATCGCGCCGATGATCGAGGTCTTGATCGTCTTGATCGGGTTATATTGGTAGTGCGGCGGTGAGGCCGGACAGGCGAGGTTGTAGATCTGGTCGACCTCGAACTTGAAGGGATCGATCACATCGTGGCGGACGAATTCAAAATTTGGATTCGGCAGCAGGTGCGCGATGTTCGACTTCTGTCCGGTAAACAGGTTGTCGATGCACACGACCTCGTGACCGTCGCGCAGCAGACGCTCGCAGAGATGAGAACCGAGAAAGCCGGCGCCGCCGGTGACCAAAATACGCATAACGAGCCGCAAGCTGCGGCAGCCGCCCGCTATTTTCCAGAAAATCCGCGAGTCAACCCGGCGACTGACGTGTGCTTCTGCTTCAGATTCACCGTCACTCCGCCCTTCGGTCCCGACTCGCGCGAACAGCTCTCACGAGTTTCTGCGCGTATCCAGTATTCCCACACTGCCAGTCATACACCTCCCGCCCAGCATGCCGGATTCACTTCCCCCACCGCGCCACCGCCGACTCCAGGCAGTTCTCCTGCAATAACATCCGCCGTTTTATTTTGCTCCCGCGCGGGCATTCTGGCAGGCCCGGGGGTATGCGCCGCCCCTCCCCGACCCCGGTCCTGCTCGCGTTTTTCTTCGCCTGCGTCCTCTCACTCGCGCCCGGACTTTCGGTCGGGTTGCACGCCGCCACCCCGTTTCCGCACGAGTCGAGTGATCTCAAGCCCGACCCCGCCGTCCGCTACGGCACACTCCCCAACGGCGTCCGTTACGCCGTCCGCGCCAATGCCGAGCCCAAGGGCCGCGCCTCGCTGCGCCTGCTCGTCGAAGCGGGCTCCTTCCACGAGCAGGACGACCAGCGCGGCATCGCCCACTTCCTCGAACACATGGCGTTCAACGGCAGCAAACACTATGCGCCCGGCACGCTCGTCGAACTCCTCCAGCGCCTCGGCATGCGGATGGGCGCCGACACGAACGCGTCCACTGGCTACAACCGCACGCTCTATCTGCTCGAACTCCCCAAGACCGACGAAGCCACTCTGACGGAAGGGCTGCGCGTCTTTGGGGATTATACCGACGGCCTGCTCCTCCTCGACGCCGAGATCGACAAGGAACGCGGCATCATCCTCAGCGAGAAACGCACGGGCGATTCGATCCAGCGCCGCGTCTCCGATGCGCGCTTCGAGTTCGCTTTCGGCACCACGCTCTTTCCCAAGCGTTTTCCCATCGGCATCCCCGAAATCATTTCTCAAGCCCCGCGCGAGCGCTTCGTCGACTATTGGAACACGTGGTATCGCCCCGAGCGCATGGCGGTCGTCGCCGTCGGCGACATGGACGTGGACGCCGTCGAAAAATTGATCGTCGCTCAATTCTCCGGCTTGAAGGCCCGCGGCCCCGCCCGGCCCGATCCGTCCCTCGGCGAGATCGCGAAGTTCGAGGGCGTGCGCGCCTATTTCCATTCCGAAGCGGAGATGCCGACGACCAATGTATCCATTCTTTCGTTAACGCCCGCTGCCGCCGAGCCCGACACCGCAGCCAACCGGATCAAACACCTCCCGCGCCAGCTCGCGATCTCGATGCTCAACCGCCGCTTCTCCGAGCTCGCGAAAAAGGAAAACGCGCCGTTTACGGGTGCGGGCGCCGGCGTCGGCGAATATTTCGATTTCGTGCACGAAGCCTCCGTCGGCGTCGGCTGCAAACCGGAGCAATGGGCCGCCGCGCTCGCCGTCGGCGAACAGGAATTGCGCCGCGCACTCGAGCACGGCTTTCAGGCGCCAGAACTAAAGGAAGTGATCGCCTCCTTCCGCAATAGCCTCGATCAGGCCGTGAAATCCGCCCCGACTCGCCGCTCGGCCTCGCTCGCCGGCAGCATCGCGCAGGACTTGCTGGACCGCGATGTCTTCACGCATCCCGAGACCAACCGCGCGATTTTTCAGCCCGCGCTGGACAAGGTCACGGTCGCAGACTGCCTCGCCGCGCTACGCGCCGCTTTCGGCGCTCCCGGCCGCTACGTGATGGTCACCGGCAACGCGAAAATCCCCGGCGACGCCAAGGCTGCGATCATCGCCGCCTACGATGCATCGCGCGCCACCAAGGTCACGGCGCCCGCCGCGCTGACCGAGGGCCAGTGGGGCTACGCCGACTGGGGCACGCCCGGCAAGGTCAAGCAACGCCAGCACGTCGCCGACCTCGATATCACGCTGGTCGAATTTGAAAACGGCGTCCGCCTCAACCTCAAGAATACCGACTTCGAGGCAAACCGGATCAGCCTGCGCGCCCGCGTTGGCGACGGATCGCTCACACAACCCGCCAATCAGCGCGGCCTCGCCACCATTGCCGACGCCACTTTCTCACCGGGCGGCCTGGGCAAGCACAGCACCGACGAGCTCCGGCGCCTGAACGCCGGCAAGAACGTCGGCATTGGTTTCGGCGCCGAGGTCGACGCACTCGGTTTCAACGGGAGCACCACGCCTGACTCGCTCGCCCTCGAGCTGCAGTGGCTCGCCGCCGCGATCACCGATCCCGGCTACCGTCCCGAGGCGATGCGCCAGGCGCAGAAGGGAATCGAGCAGATGTATCTGGGTTTCGCGCACACCGCCAACGGCCCGATGGCCACCGAGGTTGCCAACCTGCTCGCCAGCGGCGATCCGCGCTTTGGTATTCCGCCCCAGGAAGTGCTGACCGCGCGCACCACCGAAGAAGTCCGGGCGTGGCTCACGCCCCAACTGACCAAGGGCGCCATTGAGGTGGCTCTCGTCGGCGATCTCGACATCGAGACCGCGATTACTGCCGTCGCCGCGACGCTCGGCACGCTCCCGCCGCGCGCCGCCAAGCCTGCATACGCCGAACTAAAGAAAGTCTCATTCCCCGCGACGCCATTTCAAAAGACCTACACGATCCCCACCGAAATTCCCAAGGGCAACGTCCACCTCTACTGGCCCTCGACCGACGGCTTCGATGTCCAGCGCGAGCGCCGTCTCGCCATGCTCGCGAGCGTATTCAGTGACCGGCTACGCGTAAAAATCCGCGAGGAAATCGGCGGCACCTACAGTCCCAGCGCGAGCAGCTACACCCATTACACCTACCCCGGCTACGGCTATTTCCACGCGAGTTGTGTCGTGGATCCCAATGTGGCCGACAAAATCTCCGAGGCCATCGTGGCGATCGGTGAGGACCTCGCGATCAACGGCGTGACTGAGGACCAGCTCACCCGCGCGCGTCAGCCAATGCTCGCATCCCTCCGACAGGCCCGACGCACCAACGCTTACTGGCTCAGTAACGTTCTTCGCCGCCCGCAGGAAAAACCCGCGGTGCTCGACAACGAGCGCAACCGGCTCGCTGATCTCGAGGCGATCACCGCCGCCGAGCTCTCCGCGCTGGCCAAGACCTATCTCGGCGCGTCGAAGGTCTCGCGCGTGACCGTCCTGCCTGCGCCGAAGCCGTAAGGCGGCACGGAACGACCCGTCGTGATTGATCGGACGAGGTAGGGCGAGGCGTCCCGCC
>JANPIT010000537.1:0-2099 GCA_031425115.1 Opitutaceae bacterium
GGACCTTTATCGGCCAGGCGTGGGGAATTGAGATTGAAGACGTCCTTCGGGTCGCGGATGTGCTTCTCCGGCTTGCGATGGCAGTCGATGCAGAACGCCATGCTCAGCGGCTGCGTGTGGGTCACGACATCCATCTCGTTCACCTTGCCGTGGCACTCGACGCAGGAGACGCCGCGGTTCACGTGGACCGCGTGGTTGAAGTAAGCGAAGTCGGGCGTCTGGTGAATCCAGACCCACGGCACAGGCGTGCCCTTCTCGTAGCTCTCACGCACGGGCGCCAGCAGCGGGCTGTTGGGCTTGATCGTCGCGTGACAGTTCATACAGGTCTGCGCGCTCGGGACGTTCGAGTGAGCGGATTTGTCGACGTTCGAGTGGCAATAGCGGCAATCGAGGCCCAGCTCCTGAACGTGCTGCGCGTGACTGAACGGCACCGGCTGCACCGGCGCATAGCCCACGCGGGTGTATTTCGGCGTCATGTAGTAGGTGACGCCAGCGGTCGCGATCCCCACGACCACGACCAGATACAGCACGATCTGGAGGGGCAGCTTGTTCGCCGACTTCGGAAAGAGTTTCGACATGTGCGAAAGGTGGACCCGGCGCGGCGCCGATTAGATGGAGTCGCGGCGAGCGACCGCGCGCGCATCGTGACGCAGCTCAAACTTCGGTGCGGGCGAAGACGTCGACTTGGACGCTGCCGCCGCCCGACCGGGCGAATCCGCTTTGGCCAAGAGATTGGGTGCGACGCTTGCGGCGGCGGACACTCCAAGCAGTTTGGCGACGAATTGTTTTCGCGACGGGTTGTGGGTCACAGGAAGTGGAGGGAAGGGACGAAAATCGCTGCCGAAACAAGGGAGCGCGGTTTGGATTGTAAACGAAAATTTCGGCGGGAATTTTTCGAGAGGCGTTAATTAGGCAAAACATGCGCGCGCCACGGCACTGCTAATCGCCAGAAAAGTCGTCCTAAGGCCGCGCTGCGCGAGATGTCACCACAGCAGGTGTAATCGAGAAATTGACGCAGGCCCAGGGTGAGGCGTCGCGCCTCCGCGAAATTCAAACGAACAACCCGTCGCGCATGGGTCGCGTGAAATCGCAGCGTTGGGCGATCTCCGGGTTGTGCGTGACCAAAATGACGGCCTGCCCCTGCTCTTTTGCGAGTTTCGTGAGCAAATCGAAGACGAGCGCGGAGTTTTTCACGTCGAGATTTCCCGTCGGCTCGTCGGCGAGGAGAATGGTCGGCTGATTCGCGAGCGCACGGGCGACGGCGACGCGCTGCTGCTCGCCGCCAGAGAGCTGGGTGCCGAGCCGGTGGGTTTTGGCACCGAGCCCGACGGATTCGAGGAGGGCGTGTGCGCGAGCCGTCATCGCCTCCGGCGCGAGACGCCCCAGCTTGCGCATCGGCATCATCACGTTTTCGAGCGCGGTGAACTCGAGCATCAGGAAATGAAATTGGAAAACGAAACCGATGTGCTCCCCGCGCGCGGCCGTGCGGGCGAAGTCGTCGCTGTTGGACATCGCCCGGCCGTTAATCTCGATCTGACCGTCGTCGGGCTGGTCGAGCAGCCCGAGCAGGTAGAGCAACGTGCTCTTGCCGCAGCCCGACGGACCCACAATGGCGTAAACCTGACCGCGGTGGGCCTCGAAGGAAACGCCTTTCAAAACATGCACGCGGCCTTCGCCCTGCCCGAGGTAGCGGTGAAGGTTCGCACAATGCAGCGCGATCGCGCCGTGGCGCTCGGAAACCGACGAAGGAACTGGCGCGGCTTTGCTCATTGCGCAGTGCCACGCACGATATCGCCGGGTTCGAGCCGAGCGGCGCGGCGCGCGGGGATGAGGCTTGCGATCATTACCATCACGACGGCGGTCCCGATGGCGGCAAAGTAGTGGTTCTCATCCCACACCACGATGAAGCGGTCCGTTTTGAAGATGCCGTTGATGGGCAGCGGAATCTGACTGACGGCCCAAGTAACGATTGCGCCGAAGAGACCGCCGATCGCCGCGCCCACCGCGAGCACGATGCCCGCCTGCCAAAGGAAAATCTGCGTGATGTCCTTTCGCTCGTAGCCCATCGACCGCAGGATCGCGATGTCCTTGGTCTTCTC
>JANPIT010000538.1:0-1597 GCA_031425115.1 Opitutaceae bacterium
GCACTGGGGCTTGAGCGGTCCCGCGGTGCTGAAGTTGTCCGCGTGGGGCGCGCGGGAGCTCGCGGCGCGCGGCTATGAGTTCGCCCTGCTCGTCAATTTCGCGCCGCCGCACACGCGCGAGTCGCTCGTCCGCGAACTCACTTCCGTCCGGGAAAAACATCAGAGGAAACAAATCGCAACGATGAGCCCGCTCGCCATGCCGCAGCGGTTGTGGGAACGACTCGTCACCAGTTCGGGGATACCGGCCACTACGCTGTGGAACGGCGTGAGCAACGCCGCGTTGGCCACCCTCGCGGGGCAATTGACCGCCGCGGAATTGAAGGTGGTGGGCAAGAGCCTCTTCAAAGACGAGTTCGTCACCTGCGGCGGGGTGAAACTCGCCGAGGTGGACTTCCGCACGATGGAGAGCCGCGTGTGCCCAGGCCTGCATTTCGCGGGCGAGCTCCTCGACATCGACGGCGTCACCGGCGGTTTCAACTTCCAGTCGGCGTGGACGACGGGCTGGCTCGCGGGCCAGGCGATGGCGGGGGAGGCGGGACTGGAGACAGGAGACAGGGGACAGTCCGAAACAGGAGACAGGGGACAGTCCGGAACAGGGGACAGTTGACAGCGGAACGCCCGTTTGGGCTCCTGTGCATTTTCTGACTCCTGTCACCTGTCCACTGATTCCCGTCACCTGAATCGTGCCGACTTACTTCCAACTCCTCTTCCTCGTCGTGCCCGTCTTCGCCTTGATCGGCGTGGGCGTGGCGGTCCGGCGGGTGCATTGGATCGAAGGCGAGGCGGAGGGTAGCCTCATTCGGCTGGTCGTAAACGTCTGCTACCCGTGCCTGATCTTCGAGTCGGTGGCGGGCAACGCCGCGCTGCGCACGCCGGGGAATCTGCTGCTACCGCCGCTGGTGGGATTCGCTGTCACCTGGTTTGGGATACGCGCGGGCCTCTTCGTTGCGGGGCGGATCGGCCTGCATGTCGGGTCGGGGCTGCGGACTTTCGCGCTCGCGGTGGGCATCGCGAATTATGGCTACCTGCCTCTGCCCATCATGGCGGCGATCTGGGGCGCGGAGAGCCAGGGCGTGCTGCTCGTGCACAACGTCGGGGTGGAAATCGCGATCTGGACGGTTGGGGTGCTCGTGTTGAGCGGGCAGTCGTTGCGCGAGGGCTGGCGAAAATTGATCAGCCCAATCGTGATCACGCTAGGCCTCGCCGTCGCGGCGAACTTGAGCGGGCTCACCCCGCACCTCCCGACGGTCGCAACCACCACGATTCACGCGCTTGCCGTCTGCGCGATTCCACTCGGCCTGATCATGACGGGCGTGAACCTCGCGCAGTATCTCAACGCGCCGCGCGAGCTCTTCGATCCCAAGGTCTCGATTGCGGCCATGGTGCTGCGGCTCGGCGTATTGCCGATTCTGATTCTGCTGCTGGCGAAATACCTCCCGTGCTCGCTCGAGCTGAAACGCGTGCTGGTGGTGCAGGCGGCGATGCCCACGGCCGTGATCCCCATCATTATTTCCAAGCTCTACGGCGGCCATCCGCGCACCGCGGTCCAGATCGTGCTCGGCACGACCGCCCTGGGGATTTTCGTCATCCCGCTCTG
>JANPIT010000539.1:0-2347 GCA_031425115.1 Opitutaceae bacterium
TCCGCCGGCAGATCGGCCTCGACCAGCAAGTGCGACAGCAGCTCGGCGAATTTCTGAATCTGCCGATATTTGTCTGCCATGCCCTCGCGGGGTTGGGCGCGGTCATTGGTCACGCCGAGATCGCGCAGCCACGCGGCGTCCGGACGGATCGCGCGAGTTTTGCTGCGATCATGGGCGGCGGCGCTTCCGACGACGGGAGAGGACGAGGTTGCAGCTTGGATAATGGTGAGAGCTGGCCCGACCGATCCCGTGGCGAGCGCGGGTGCCGGCGTGAGCTTGAGCCGGGCGGTGCCATCCGGCTGGGATTCGAATTGGGCATGCTGGATCGACGTGAAGAGATGAGCGTCGAGAAAATCGGCCCCGATGAGTTGCTCGAGTTGCGCAACGGCGGCGGCGGGCGGAAGATTTTTTGTCACGTCGCGCGTGGCGTAGCGCCACACCAGCGCGAGGTGCGGTCCGTCCTTCAATGTCACCGGACGAATGAAAATATTTTTCAGCGCGGGGTCGGTCCCGCGGTATTTGCCCAGCGTGAGCTTCGTGAGCGTGCCGTCGCGCACGGCGGTGCGCAGAAGGTCGAGGAAGCGGTCGCGGGCGGGCGGAGGCGGCATCTATTTCAGCGAAGCCGGCCCCAGGTAGAAGTCGAGCGGCGTGCGTCGCCACCATTGGCCTGTCGCCGTGCGCGCCGTGGCGTCGGTGAAGTGGTATTCATAGCGCACGATGCGGAGGTGGCGCGGCGGTTTCTCGGGAAACGGATTGTGGGCGACGAGGGCCAGGACTTCCGGCGTGCCGCGCAGCAGGTGTTCGGCGAGAGAATAGACCCACGGATTCTGCTGCGGCGAACCCAACGCGGCGAACCACAGCTGCCAATCGAGCCGGGGCTGATGGGGTGCGACCCACGTAGGCCGACGGTCCAGCACGCCGGGTTTGTGCGGAAACTCGTAGGCAAGCCAGGCACGTCCATCGTTGCTTCCCTCGAAGATCAACTCGGGCCGCGGATTCGTCATGACGCGGAAGAGGCCGTAGCTGTTAAACGAACGAAACGGCCCCACCGCGCGCGAGATGGCGGCGACTCCCGGCACGGCGCGATAAGCCGCGATCTCCTGTGCGAGCGTAAACGCGACGACCGCCGCCGCGGCCAACCCGCCGAGCCATCGCGTCGCTCGCGCGAGGGAAAGATTGGCGCGTGGCGATACGGAATGCTCGGTCGGATGTGACGCCGACGAAGAGTGAAGTAATTGGTTTCGCTGTAGTGCCGGCGGTAGGACGGCGCGCCACCAGGTGTCGTCGAGGCACAGGAGGCAGAGGGCGATCGCGAGGAGGTTGAAGTAGGTGTAGTTGCCGGTGAGGACGACGACGGCCATGAGTGCGATCAGCAGGAGGGCGGCGTTGTGGCGGAGCGCGCGAGAGGTGAGGAGGAACCAGGGGACGACGAGCTCGAGCATGAACATGCCCGCGCACGAGGCGCGATGCCACCACACAGGGAGTTGATGAACATACCACGCGAGCGACGTCGGCAGCGGCTGCGTTTCATAGTGAAACGTAAGCGCGGTGAGTCCGCGCCATGTGAGATCGCCGCTGGTGAGTTTCACGAGGCCCGAGAGGAACATCAGGCGGAAAAGCAGCCACGTCAGGAGCCAGCGCGCGGCGCGAGGCGGTTCGTGCGCCCGCCACAGCGGCAGGAGCGACCAAGGAGCCACGAAGATTGCCAGCAGCGTGGTTTCGAGGAGGAGTGCGTCCCACTGGAAGTTGAAGAAGACCTGGCCGGCGCAGGAGAGTGAGAGATACGCCGCCCAGAGGAGCGCGAGGCACAGCGCGGGGGCGACTCCAGCGAACAGCAGCATCGCGAGGCCCACGCCCGCGCCGCAGAGCACATGAAGGAAGGTTTCGCTGCCAAGCCACCAACACAGCGTCGGGAGCGCGGTGAATGCACTGGCGCCATAGTGTTCGCGCACCGCGGCGAGGTAACGCGTGGCGGGAAGAATTCCGCGCGGACCAATGAGGCCTTCCAGTTGCACCCACAGCGAAATAAACGCGATCCCGTGCGTGATCGCGAGCAGGCGAAGGAAGAGCCACGTGGCGAAAGCGAAGCCGTGGTTAGATCGCTCAGCCACAATTGCACGGCTCGGCGAGACAGAGGTGGCACTCCCTGTCCGCGGGGAGACGGGTGTCGCGGGATTATCCACGGTTGCTGCGGCGGCTCGGCGGGACGCCTCGCCCTACCGGCAAGTGTCTACTTCGGTAAAAACTCGGTCGTCATCGAAGACGCCGCGGTGACTTTCCCCTTCGGCAAGATGCCCACTTCCTCGAGCTGCGCGATCAAAGCGGTGAAGCGCGCGGGATCGAGTTG
>JANPIT010000540.1:0-2093 GCA_031425115.1 Opitutaceae bacterium
TCTCCGACATGGACGCCGTGCCCGTGGCAGCATTGAAGTAGCTAGCTCGCTCACTTGACTCCGTCGTCGGAGTCTAAACGTTTTCAGCCATGACGATGCTGCAACTCAAGCAGGAGATCTCCAAACTCACGCGCAAGGAGAGGAGAGAGTTGAATGCTTACATGATTCGGCTGCGTCATGAGACACCAGCGTGGAAAAAAACCGTCTCCGCTCGTATGCGCGCCATGGACGCCGGAAAGAAAATCAGCCTAGACGAGCTCGAGCGCCTCAATCGGCAACGTCGATAGGTGTCGTCCTACCGTCCAGTCTTCAACGAAGATGCGGCAGACTTTCTCGGCCAGCTCTCAAAACGTCGCGAACGCAAAGCCCTTTCTTTGGCGCGCGAGCTTTCCGCGCATCCATTTGTGCGCAGCGACTACGCGCTGCCCGATGAATCCGGCCACCTGATCGAGTATCTGATGATCGAGGATTTTATGTTCGGGTATTGGCTCGACCACGCCGTGCGCGAACTTCGCGTCGTTGAAATTCGAGACGCTTCATAGCTTACGAAACCGCCTGCTACGACCTTCGGCCTCACCCATACAGCCCCAACGGCCGCAGCTCGAACTCCGGGAACACCGCCGCCAGCGCTTCCGCATTTGCCCCCTGCCGCGCGAGCACGGGCGCGAGCACGTTCCGATAATTGTTCAAAACCGGCAGATCACCATACCCCTCGAGCACGCCGCGCCGCTCCAACACGTCGGGCGCGAGTCCGCGCCACTCGCCGTGTATCCGACCGCCAAGGACGCCGCCACCGAGCACAAAGAGCGTCGAACCGCGCCCATGGTCCGTCCCAAACGCCGAGTTCTCCTCCACCGTCCGGCCGAACTCCGTCATCACGATCACCGTCGTCGTTGCCATGCGCGCTCCGAGATCGCGCCGAAACGCTTCCAGTCCTACCGCCAGCCGTCCGGCGGGGGTCTCCACTTGGTTTTGCTGCGCGAAGTGTGAATCCCACCCCGGCAGGTCGATCGACGCCGCCTCGAGCCCGACGTCCGCCTTGAGCAATCGCGCGAGTTGGCTGAGCCCGACCGAAAACTCATCGCGCGCATAGCTCGCGCCGTTGGCCGGCTGGTAGACCGTCGCGCGCATCGCTTCGATCCGCACCAGCGCATCGAACGTATCTCGCGCCGCCGCGCCCAACTGGCCCCGCTCCATCGCGTAAAGCAGTTCGAGCTGCGACCGGAACCCCGGCGTTCGCCCGCCAATCGCAAATTCGTCGAGGCTCTGCATCACCGTGACGGAGGGCGCACCGAGCAGACATTCCGGCAACGCCTTCCCCACCGCCACGCAGGTCAGGGCGCCGTTCGCCGCCGCCGGTCGCGACCGCAAGTAACGACCGAGCCAGCCACCCGCTACCACGCCTCCGTGCTCCATCAAATCCTGCGCCTCAAAATGCGAACGAGTCTGATCTTCCGTGCCGCACGCATGCACGATGGCCAGCTCGCCCTCGCGCCACGCCCGCTCGAGCGGCTGCAATTTCGGATGCAGCCCGAAGCGATCGTCCAGCCGCACCGCGTCCCGTTTCGCAATCCCGAGCCGTGGCCGCGCCCGATAATAATGCTCGTCCTCGAGGGGCGGCACCAGCGCCAGCCCGTCCGCCGCCCCGCGCAAAAACACCACGATCAACGCCCGTCGTTGATCGCCGTTGCCCGTGATGAGTGCCTGCGTCGCCATGGTTCGCGTCTTCTGATTTCAGCAATTTAAGCAGGAAACCAGGAAGCCAGGAATCGAACCGCCCTGCTTCGAGGCTCCGGCATTCTTTCCTGGTTTCCTGGCTTCCTGCTTCATCCTGGTTTTCATGGTTCGACCGTCAGCATCGCTGAAACCCCGGCGACGCCACCATCAGCGCCAGTCCGGATCCAGATTCATGATACGCCGCGCTCTCCGCTGCATTGGGCCGCCGCCCAAGTAACGTCGCCATCAGGGCCTCGTCGCCTCCAACCCGCGTGCGCAGCGTCACCGCCTCGATCTTCGTGCCCTTGATCCGGTTCGCCGCCAGCGCCGTCGCGAAATTCCACCGCCAGAGCAGCGTGCTCTGCCAGTGCGTCGCC